>NZ_JAIWZC010000002.1:300000-477064 GCF_020297485.1 Enterocloster clostridioformis | reverse complement strand
GGACTGCTCAAATATCTGCCTGATTTTGTAATCACTCATGGTATTCACCTGCCAATCGGTCAAAAGGGCTGACGGCATTGCGGATGGCATTACCGGAAAGATGGACATAAATAGTGGTGGAAGACAAAGATTTATGTCCCATAAGCGCTTTTATGGTAAGCAGGTCGGTTCCGTTTTCATACAGATGGGTACCAAAAGCATGACGAAAGGAATGACAGGTAAGCCTGCGTTCCCATCCGAGCCTGTCCTCATGGGCATGGATGTGTCTTGAAAGGAAGAATGTGTCGATGGGTCTGTCCTCGCCACTTTGCTTTGGAAAAAGAAAGCCTTTTGGTCTGCCGTATTCAAACCAGTAGCGTGTCAGCAGGTCAAGTGCCGCTTTAGAAAGAATGGCATAGCGGTCATTCCTGTTTTTGGAGTGTGTGATGTGAAGCCGCATGTTTTTGCGGTCAACATCCTCGTAACGCAGACGGCATACTTCACCGATACGAAGCCCTGAGGAATACATGAGTGTAACCATAGTCTTCTGCTTTAAATCAGGTATGGAAGAAATAAACTGCCATGTTTCCTGTTTCGAGGGAACATAGGGAAGGTACTCGTCAAACTTACGCATGGGAAGCTGTGTGTCATCCCATGTTTTGTGAAGAACATACATGGTGAAAAAGCGCAGTTGTGAAATGGCACAGTTGATGGTGCGGTCAGAAAGGTCTCTGGATTTCTGTAGCCATTTGATGTAGTCACGAAGTTCATCCCAGGAAACATCTTCTGGCGATTTGTGAAGAACATTTGCGAGGTAATCCAGATACGCCCGGATGTAAGTACAGTAATTTTTAAGGGTATGGTCGGTAAGACCGCGAAGGGAAATCATTTCCCTGAAAGAATTTAAATATTTGTCCATAGTAAAATCTCCTTTGAAATGCAATAAAAACAGTAGTTACATTTCAAAAAGAGGTGGTGGACGAGTAAAAAAATAAGATATATAGTTGTTGAGTTTAGAAATCCATGATAACATAAGCATAGCAGTTCTTAAAGTTATGAAGTTGTTTGGTGTGGTAACTTAACAATACATCATAAATTTAAAAACTGCTATTTTTTATAAAAAAAGTGGTGGTTTTATGTACCTTGGGCTAGCCGTCGCACTAGCGACTTGGTACAATATAGACAAACCGTTTTTTTTTTTTTTTGGGGGGGGGGGTGGTATATAGACAGAAAGCAACACAAAGGATAGGGCAGGTGTAAATTATGATAAGTGAAGTATGCCATCAAAATAATATTTTAAGATTTGCTAAGATAAAAACACGGGTAGATGTGGAGAAGGTGATATATCAGCACAAAGTGGACTATATAGTAGTGCGAATGTCAAGTGAACATGAAAAGCAGGAGAGATTTGCAACTGTTTTCTGGCAGCTTTTAGGGACAATCTGGGGGAATATGGATAAAAACTGTAAAATAGTGGAATATGATTATGAAATACATACAAAAAATCAATGATATATGAAGCGGTATTGGATGTATTTGCGTCGGCTTCTGCGAAGAAGCTGTGGATTGATATTTCATACGCTTCGGCTTGCAGATACCACCTCAAAATCAGTTTCTGCAAATTTCTTACAAAATCCGTTCCCCATCTGTCATATCTTATCAAATTCATAAATATCATCCCTGTTTTTTTTTCGGCCCTTATCTCTGCTCTCACCTCTGTCCCAACCTCCCCACCTCCGTCAACCTACCCTCTCCAACAAATTTCGACAAATCCCGTCTCGCCCCCTCCCGCGGTTTTGCCAAAGTTTTAAATATCAGGAGGAAAAACAGAGATGTTTGCGTTCTATAATCAAGCCTGTGAGAATATAATGGATTAGAACCTCAACGTGCTGAAATTACAAAAAAGGTGTCGAATTAAAGTAAAATATTGTAAAAAAACCAATTATTTGTTACAAAAATGTTAATCGATATAATTAATAATTGCAAAATGACACCAAAAATGATACAATTTAATCTCGATGCGTGTCTAAAATTGCGACCACGAATCGTTGCTATATGGTATGGGGACCATATATAATTAATTTCGCCAGGAGTTATATTGACGAAGGAGATGGATTTGATGTTAAGATGGTCGAATAGCAGCTACCGATTGATTGGCAGGTAGTTCAGCACAGGCAAACAATTTTAGGAGGTAAAAGGAAGTGGAAAAGCTGAATGTTGCGATTGTCGATGACAATCCGCTGATTCTGAATACGCTGGATGAACTGATTAACGCAGAAGACGGATTATCTGTAATTGGAAAGGCAGACAATGGCGCTGATGCCATTAACATGATTGTTGACACCACGCCGGACATTGTACTGCTGGATTTGGTAATGCCGAAAATTGACGGTATATCCGTAGTGGAAAAAGTGAAAAGCGAGCATACTTTCCTGAAAAATCCTGCATTCATTATACTTAGTGCAGTGGGTGGAGAACAGATGACAGAAGATGCCTTTAAGGCGGGAGCTAATTACTATCTGATGAAACCCTTCGACAAGGAAATCCTGGTAAACAAGATTCGTCATATTGGAAAACTGCCCGATAAACAGCCGGCAGGAAAAGTATTAACGGCTCCTTTTGAGCCGGGGGAAGAATCCCATATCACCAGGGAGGAGTACATGAAGGAGCATCTGGAAACAGACATTACAAAGATGCTTCATGAGCTGGGCATACCGGCCCACATTAAAGGATATCAGTATCTGAGAGATGCTATCGCCATGTCGGTGGAAGACCAGGAAATGATGAGCAGCGTGACGAAAATCCTCTATCCGGCCATAGCCAAACGCAACCAGACAACGGCCAGCCGGGTGGAACGTGCCATACGTCATGCCATCGAGGTGGCCTGGGGCAGAGGCAAGATGGAAACCATCGATGAAGTTTTCGGTTATACAATCAGTACCGGAAAGGGTAAGCCTACCAATTCTGAATTCATTGCGCTGATATCGGATAAAATACTCTTGGAATACAAAAAAATTTAAGACAAATTCATCAGAAAGAACTTCCTAATTTCGGAAAAGTAAGGTATACTATTAAGAAAGGCATATGGAACCTGTTCGTCAGGAGAGGGAGGTTTTGATGAAGAAAATATTATTTGCAGCTTCAGAAGCAGTGCCGTTTATTAAAACAGGAGGACTGGCAGACGTAGTGGGCTCCCTGCCAAAATGCTTTGATAAAGAGTATTTTGATGTCAGGGTCATCATTCCCAAGTACCTTTGCATCAAACAGGAGTGGCGTGACAAGATGGAATATGTAAACCACTTCTATATGGATTATCTGGGACAGAGCCGCTATGTGGGCATCCTGCAGTACGTACACGAGGGTATAACCTTTTACTTTATTGATAATGAGAGTTATTTTAACGGGGCAAAGCCATACGGGGATTGGTATTGGGATTTGGAGAAGTTCTGCTTCTTCTGCCGGGCAGCCTTATCAGCTCTGCCTGTGATTGGATTCCGGCCCGATGTGGTGCACTGTCATGACTGGCAGACAGGACTGATTCCTGTTCTTCTCAAGGATAAGTTCCACGAGGGAGAATTTTTCTGCAATATGAAGTCTGTAATCACCATCCACAACCTGAAGTTCCAGGGTGTGTGGGATGTGAAAACCATCAAGCGCTTTACAGAACTGCCGGATTATTATTTCGCGCCGGATAAGCTTGAAGCCTACAAGGACGGAAACCTGTTAAAAGGCGGTATCGTATATGCAGATGCCATCACCACGGTCAGCAACACTTATGCAGAAGAGATTAAGCTGCCATTCTACGGCGAGGGACTGGACGGCCTTATGCGTTCCAGGGCCGGAAGCCTCAGGGGAATTGTAAACGGCATTGACTACGATGAGTTTAATCCGGAGACAGATACGTATATTGCCCAGACCTATAATGCTAAGAATTTCCGCAAGGAAAAGGTAAAGGACAAGAAGGCGCTTCAGCAGGAGTTAGGCCTTCCGGTGGATGAGAAGACGTTTATGGTCGGCATCGTCTCCCGTCTTACGGACCAGAAGGGCTTTGACCTGATTCAGTGCGTCATGGATGAGCTGTGCAACGATGATTTGCAGCTGGTGGTACTGGGAACAGGTGAGGAGCGCTATGAGAACATGTTCCGCCACTATGACTGGAAGTATCATGACCGGGTATCGGCCCAGATCTACTACTCAGAGGCCATGTCCCATAAGATTTACGCAGCAAGCGACGCATTCCTTATGCCTTCCCTGTTTGAGCCATGCGGCTTGAGCCAGCTGATGGCTCTGCGTTACGGCACGGTTCCCATTGTCAGGGAGACAGGCGGTCTTAAGGATACAGTGGAGCCTTATAATGAATACGAGAGCACGGGCACAGGATTCTCCTTTGCCAATTACAATGCTCATGAGATGCTGGGAAGCGTGCGCTATGCCAAGTATGTCTACAGCAGCAAACGCCGGGAGTGGAATAAGATTATCGACAGGGCTATGGCCAAGGATTATTCCTGGTGGACCTCTGCCGCCAAGTACCAGGAACTTTATGACTGGCTGATTGGATATTGACAACAGACCTGTAATGTCGGATAATATGCTGATGAATTAAGAAAGGTGTGATGCCCATATGGAGCCGTCAGTGGTTTCAGAGATAACAGAAGACGAGGAATACATGGAGTGCGTAAGAGACATACTGTGCCATCCTGTATTCCAGTCCATGGACCAGTACATACAGCACGGGACTACCACATGCAAGACCCACTGTATGCAGGTTTCATACCTTGGATATAAGCTGTGCAAACAGCTGGGAGGAAACTGGAGAAGCGCTGCTCGGGCAGGGCTTCTCCATGATTTGTTTTTATACGATTGGCATACCCATGCTAAGGAGACGGGCCAGTATTTTCATGGATTTACCCACCCGAAAGCAGCCCTGGCGAATGCAGACCGGTATTTCCGGCTGACCGGGGAGGAACGGATGATAATCCTGAGGCATATGTGGCCCCTGACCCTTGTCCCTCCCGCATCCAAGGCAGGATATGCAGTTACTTGCGCGGATAAATATTGCAGTACAGTGGAAGCCACGGCCCGGTTTAAGCACTGGATTCGGATGTGCCTGTTTGCGCAGCCGGCCAGACGGTAATCATACGTTTTGCTAAAACCGTCCCGGAGCCCGTTTGAAAGGGGAAAGAATAATCCGATTATGAATGTATGGACACAGATGCTTGGCAATCAGCTTCTTATGAGTGCCGTTACAGGATGGGTGGTTGCCCAGTTCTTAAAGACACTGATTGACTTTGCTTTGAATAAGAATTTTAACGCGGAGCGCCTGGTGGGGTCAGGCGGCATGCCCAGTTCCCACTCTGCCACGGTCTGCGGCCTGACCACAGCGGCCCTGCTTAAATACGGGGCCGGCTCCTTTGAATTTGCCGTGTCCTTCGTGCTCTCCATGATTGTCATGTATGATGCCATCGGAGTGAGGCGTGAGACCGGAAAACAGGCCAAGCTGCTGAATTCCATCCTTTCAGAGAATCCCCTTAAGCTCAATGCGGAAGTGCTTCAGGAGAAGCTTAAGGAGTACGTGGGACACACGCCTTTGCAGGTTCTGGCAGGGGCTATATTGGGAATCGGGCTGGCTCTGGCCCTGAATTCCTGCTATTAACACGGCGGGGGGTATCATGTTAGACAGGAAGGACAGAAGATACCATGAATGTTTATGATTTCATCAACTGGTTTTTTATGTATAGTTTTCTTGGTTACCTGCTGGAATGTATTGTGCTGAGTGCAGAATATAAGCGGCCTGTAGTGGACCGTGGCTTTGGCCATGGCCCCTTTTGCGTCATATATGGGTTCGGCGCCCTGGGCGCCTGCATGCTGCTGCGGCCCGTTTCGGGCAGCCCCATGGAGCTCTACACGGCGTCCATGGCCATGGCTACTACCATGGAACTGGTCACAGCCAATATTATGGTCCGGCTGTTCGGTTCCTTCTGGTGGGACTACAGCCGCAAACCCTTTAATTACAAAGGAATGATCTGTCTGGAAAGCAGCCTCGGGTGGGGACTTTTGGGTCTGTTTTTCTTTTATTTTCTGGATATAAGGGTTCGTGCTGCCGTGTTCAGCCTGCCCGGCCATGTAGGGCCCGTTTTGGCGGTAGGACTTACCATGTTCTATCTGGTGGATTTCATCCGCTGTTTTCGCCTGCGCCTGGGCGGTATGGAAGATGAAGATGCGCCGGCAGTGGGCCGGCTGAAGATATATTAATTGGATGAAAGGCTGCTGCAGGTGGCTGTTACCATTGGTCTACATGCAGCAGTCTTTTCGTCGTTTTGAGCCGCCCCTGTTTTACGGCGGGTTGAATAAAGGAGAAAGACATGGATATGAGACATACTTGGGGAGGATATCAGGTCGTGCTGGCCTCGGCATCCCCCAGACGGAAGGAACTGCTGGCACAGATTGGCCTGGAGCCTGAAATCAGGCCCAGCCGGATGGAGGAGGAAACCAGGGAGAAGAAGCCGGATATGGTGGTCATGGAGCTGTCCAGACAGAAGGCGGAGGACGTTGCGTCGGGATGTCCCGTGGGCACCATGGTGATCGGGGCTGATACAGTGGTTTCCGTGGGAAATGAGATACTGGGAAAGCCGGGAACTCCCATGAGGGCTTATGAGATGCTGGAGAAGATTCAGGGCAGGACCCATCAGGTATACACCGGTGTGACGGTGTTGCTGTGCCAGGGGAAGGACAGGTGCCATGGGATTACATTTGCGGAGCGCACGGATGTCCATGTATACCCTATGACCTGTGGGGAAATGAAGGAGTATGCCCAGTGCGGTGAGCCCCTGGATAAGGCGGGGGCCTACGGAATTCAGGGCAGGTTTGCCGCCTATATAAAAGGAATTGACGGGGACTACGCCAACGTGGTGGGACTGCCCGTGGGACGTCTCTATCAGGAGATAAAAAGACTTTTGGAGGACAGGGAAGATGATTAAGCTGATTGTATCGGATGTGGATGGAACCCTTGTACCGGACGGATCCCCGGATTTGGATCCGGAGGTATTTGACATTATTCTCAGGCTTCGTGAAAAGGGAATGCAGTTTGTGGTTGCCAGCGGACGCCCCTGGGCCAGTGTGGAAAGCGCGTTTGAGCCGGTAAAGAAGAAGATATTCTATGTTGCCAACAATGGGGCGTACGTGGGCTGCCACGGCAGATGCCTGTATGCCTACACCATGGACCGCCAGCTGGCCCACCGTATCATCCGGAAGGTACGTATGCATCCGGAGCTGGAGATGGTTTATGCCGGTGTGAACGGGGATTATCTGGATTCTAAGAACGATGCCCTGTACGACTGGCTGACCAATGGCTATAAGTTTAATGTTATCCGGGTAAGGGACGTGCTGGAGCTGGAGGAGCCATGTGTGAAGATTTCCATTTATAAGAAGGAGGGAATCGAGGCAGCCACCAGGGACATATATGAGGAGTTTAGGGACCAGGCCAAGATGGCCTGCGCCGGTGACATGTGGATGGACTGTATGGCCAGGGATGTGAACAAGGGCAGGGCCGTGCGCACCATACAGGAGAGCCTGGGCATTAAGGTGGAGGAGACCATGGCCTTCGGGGACCAGCTCAACGATATAGAGATGCTGAACCAGGCCTATTACAGCTTTGCGGTTGCCAATGCCAGGGAAGAGGTCCGCAGGGCAGCCAGATTCCAGGCGGACAGCAATGTGCGGGGCGGAGTCCTCAAGATACTGAAAGGGCTGCTGTGAGAGGAGCGTGACAGTGGACAGAAGCAGGATATACAAGGGACGGGGGAAGAGATGGAAAAGGACCTTGACACTGTGCCTGGCAGCGGTCCTGGCACTGACTGTTTTTACCGGGTGTTCCAGGAAGACAGCTGCAGCAACCGGCTCCAGAACCGTGGATAAGGAGTACACCAGGGGGCAGATGATGGTTATTGCCATCACAGAGCGCAACCGGTACCAGAACATATATACCAGCGAACTGTGGTCTGTGAAGGCGGACGAGAGCGGCAATACATTTGAGGATAAGCTGATGGGCCAGGTGGAGCAGTTCCTGATTGAGCTGGCAACCACCAATCTGATGGCGGATGAACAGGGAATTGAACTTACAAGCCAGGAAAGGGATGCCCTTAAGTCCCTTGCCCAGGAATATTACAGAAATTTATCGGAGCAGGATCGCAGGTTTATGGATGTATCCCAGGACGAGGTGTATGACCTGTACTGCGAATACTACCGCGCGGATAAGCTGGTGGCGGAGCTGACAAAAAACGAGAACCTGGAGGTCAGTGACGCGGAGGCAAAGGTAATAGGCATCCAGCAGATTGAACTGGATTCCAGGGAGGAAGCAGAGAACGTGCTGGCCCTTACCCAGGCAGAAAAAGCGGATTTTGGAGCCATTGCCGCAAAATATTCAAAGAACAGCCGGACAGACAGGACACTGGAATGGCAGAAGGACATGGATGGCCTTGACAGTGCTGCATTTGAGCTGGAGCAGGACCAGGTCAGCGGGATACTGGAGCAGGGCGGAAGATATTATATCCAGAAGTGTGTCAATGCCTATGACCAGGAGGCCACGGCTGCCAGAAAGAGCAGGCTGGCCCAGGAGAAGAAGACAAAGGCGTTCCTGGGAATCTATGAGCCCTACGTAAAGGAACACACGGTGAAGCTTAAGAAGCTGCCCGGTGACGTGGTGGAGTTCTCCGGCGGTGAGGGCTGCACGGCGGACAACTTTTTCCAGCTGTATCACGGATATTTCAGCAAATAGTGTTCACGGAACTACCCATATGAATATTTCTTTTGACTCAGGGTGCTGCAACAGCAATTGAAGGATTTCGATGGCTTTGCAGCACTTTTTACGGGATTTGCATTTTTACAGATATAATTTAGGAAAGCATGGGTTTATGGTGTACGGGATAAATTGACGGAATATGTAATTTGATGTAATATATTAAAGAGATGTTAAGGAAGACAGCAAATAATAATAACCAGGAGGGGATACAATGTTTGATTTAGGTAAATGTATTCTGGTCACCAATAATGACCGGGCAGCAGAAAAATGGGGAGACAAGGTAGACCAGGTTGTTCCGGTGGAGACCTACGAGGAGGTACTGTTAAAGACCAGGGATTTGATTCATACAAACCACAAGCTTCTGACCCACCCCCAGGCCTCCAGTTTAAAGCCCAATCAGACGCCCTACAGGACCATCCTTTTATACAGTGAAACCGGAAAGAGTGACGCGGGGGATATCCGTCTGATTGAGGAAGCCATAGAGGCGTTCAATAAGTGGACCGCCATTAAGAAGGTGCCTAAGTATGATGAGAAGATTGCCTACGATTACAAGACCATTGATTTGTCAATGATAGAGAATGTAATCCCTAAATTATAGGGATAATAAGGAACCGAATGTGAGGAAGTCATGAAAAAGAATGTGGGAACATCCTACTTTAAAGATTTGAGCAGGAAGGATTATGTGGTTCAGGCCAGCAGAATTATAAAGAAGGAGGGAGTGGAGGCCATCAGCATCCGGCGTATTGCGGCAGAGCTGGGATGTTCATCCGCCAGTATGTACCGGTATTTTCAGAACCTGGATGAGCTTTTGTTTTATGCCCAGCTGGATGCGCTCAACGAGTATATCCTGGATTTGTCAAAATGTGAGAAGGATTGGAATGATATCTGGGACGTGCATTTCGGCATATGGCGTTCCTATGCAAAGGAAGCATTTAAAAAGCCCCAGGCTTTTGAGGCTGTATTCTACCGGAACATCAACCGGGACCTGGGAGAGGCCCTTAAGGAATACTATGAGATGTTTCCGGATGCCATCATACAGGTTAGCCCCTTCATCAAGGAGATGCTTGAGATACCCAGCTATTACCAGAGGGATTATTATATATGCAGGCTTCTGGTGGCTGAGGGCAAAATTTCAGAGGAAAATGCAAAAAAGCTGAATCATATCATATGCACCCTGTTTCTGGGATATTTTAAGTTTGTCCAGGAGCACGGCGTCAGTCAGGAAGAGATTCCGGAGCTGGTAAACCAGTTCATTCAGGAGAGCAAGGAAATCACACAGTGCTATGCCTATGATTTCACACCCAAGTAGTGAATATACACAAAAAACATGACAAATTTATAACAAATTGACGAAAAAAACTATTCCTACAGAAAATAACAATAGGCGTCAAGAGTTCCATTGATTATCGCGATAACTTATGTTATATTATAGACATAAGTTATCGCGATTACTATTTTTAAATATCATTTTTGCACAATCCCCAAATTTTGTAACCGAAAGAGTACTGCTGTGGCTGCCAGGTTAGATATATGGAAATATCATGGACAATCAGGCAGTAAAATATAAAGAAGTGGAGGTATTTCATATGAAGCTTGAATTGGGAAAAATCTTTATCAAAGATATCCGATTCGATGACAAGACTCACGTGAAAGACGGAGTGCTCTATGTCAACAAAGAGGAAGTTGAAAAGCTTGTGCTGGAAGACGATAAGCTGACCGGCTGCCACGTTGACATTGCAAAGCCAGGTGAGTCCGTTAGGATTACACCGGTTAAGGACGTGATTGAGCCAAGGGTTAAGGTCAGCGGCGGAGAGATTTTCCCAGGCGTGATCGGAAAGGTAAGCCCGCAGGTGGGAACCGGAAGAACACACGCACTGGAAGGCTGCTGTGTGGTGACTGTTGGTAAAATCGTAGGATTCCAGGAGGGCGTTATCGACATGAGCGGCCCTGCTGCGGATTACTGCCCATTCTCACAGACCTATAACCTCTGCGTTGTAGTGGAGCCGGCCGACGGCCTGGAGACTCATGTATATGAGAAGGCTGCCCGTATGGCAGGCTTAAAAGTAGCTGCTTATGTAGGCGAGGCAGCAAGAGAGCTGGAGCCTGATGAAATCATTACTTATGAGACAAAGCCCATTTTCGAGCAGGCTGCCATGTATCCGGACCTTCCAAAGGTAGGCTACATTCACATGCTGCAGTCACAGGGCCTTCTGCATGATACATATTATTACGGCGTGGATGCAAAGCAGTTCATCCCCACCTTTATGTATCCAACGGAAATCATGGACGGCGCTATTGTTTCCGGTAACTGTGTTGCCCCGTGTGACAAGGTTACCACTTACCATCATTTCCACAATCCGGTTATTGAGGACTGCTATAAGCACCATGGCAAGGATATCAACTTCATGGGTGTTATCCTGACCAATGAGAACGTATTCCTGGCAGACAAAGAGCGTCATTCCGACATGGTTGCCAAGCTGTGCAACTGGATGGGATTAGACGGTGTGCTGATTACCGAGGAGGGATACGGCAATCCTGATACCGACCTGATGATGAACTGCCGCAAGGTAGAGCGCGCAGGAACCAAGGTGGTTCTGATAACCGACGAGTTCCCGGGCAAGGACGGAAAGTCCCAGTCCCTGGCAGACGTTTGCGAGGAAGCCGACGCACTGGCATCCTGTGGACAGGGTAATGCCACACTCCAGTTCCCGGCCATGGATAAGGTCATCGGAACACAGGACTTCATCGAGATGCAGATTGGCGGCTGGGACGGCTGTAAGAACCCGGACGGCAGCTTTGAGGCAGAGCTTCAGATTATCATCGCCTCCACCATTGCCAATGGTTTCAACAAGCTGGCAGCTAGAGGCTATTAATCGAAAATAAAGGAGATGGAAAGATGGCTAAATATAAAATAGTACATTATATTAACCAGTTCTTTGCCGGAATCGGCGGTGAAGAAAAAGCCGATTATACCCCTGAGCTTCGGGAAGGGGTCGTAGGACCAGGTAAGGGACTTAAGGCTGCACTGGGAGAGGATTATGAAATCGTATCAACCGTTATCTGCGGTGACAACTATTTCGGAGAGAATCTGGACGCTGCAACCGATACCATCATTGAGATGGTAAAGAAATGTGAGCCTGATGTATTCGTGGCAGGCCCCGCATTCAATGCTGGACGTTACGGCGTTGCCTGCGGTACCATCTGTAAGGCAGTGGAAGAGCGTCTGGGCATCCCGGTTATCACCGGTATGTATATCGAGAATCCAGGCGTGGATATGTTCCGCAAGGACCTTATCATTGTGGAAACACCTAACTCCGCAGCAGGTATGCCAAAGGTACTTCCTGTTATGTCAGCCCTCATTAAGAAGATGGCGGCAGGCGCTAAAATCCTTGGACCGAAGGAAGAAGGATACATCGAGAGAGGAATCCGCGTGAACTACTTCGCTGAGAAGAGAGGTTCTGAGCGTGCCCTTGAGATGCTGGTTAAGAAGTTAAAGGGCGAGGAATACGGCACAGACCTTCCTATGCCTAAGTTTGACAGAGTTGCGCCCGCTGAGCCTGTTAAGGATATTAAGCACGCAAAAATTGCAGTGGTTACCTCCGGCGGTATCGTGCCAACCGGCAACCCTGACCATATCGAGTCCTCCAACGCCACCAAGTGGGGCAAATACGACATCACCGGCATGGACCGTCTGTCGCCGGATGAGTTTACCACCATCCACGGCGGATATGACCGTCAGTTTGCCATGGCCAACCCCAACGTGGTAGTTCCGTTGGACGCATTAAGAGAACTGGAAAAAGCAGGCGAGTTCGGCGAGCTTGTGAACTACTTCTGCACTACTACCGGTACCGGAACAGCGACTGCTTCTGCAGCCAAGTTCGGCAGCGAGATTGGACAGATGTTTATTGATGAGCATGTGGATGCTGTTATCCTCGTCTCTACATGAGGTACCTGTACTCGTTGCGGTGCAACGATGGTTAAGGGTATCGAGAAGTACGGCATTCCGGTAGTTCACATGGCTACTGTAGTTCCGATTTCACTGACAATAGGCGCTAACCGTATTATTCCCGGTATAGGCATTCCTTATCCTCTGGGCGATCCGCCACAGGGCGAGAAGGACAGCTATAAGCTACGCTTATCCATGGTCAGAAGAGCTCTCAAAGCACTTCAGACACCAGTTGATGGCCAGACTGTGTTTGAGAAATAATCACAGAAATGACAAATCCGGCGCAGCAGGCAGCCTGCCCGCTGCGCCGGCATAAATCAGGACAGCGTTGCGGCGCTGTATCAGACCATGGATAGGAGAAGGCGTATGGATAGTGATAAGAAAGTTAACTGGGGACGGGTAGTTATACTTGCCGGAGCAATCATCGCGTTTACCATTGGTTCCGGGTTTGCAACAGGGCAGGAGATTGTCCAGTACTACACTGCATATGGCGTGCAGGGAATTTTTACGGTATTACTGTTTGCGGTCTGCTTCATCTACTACAATTACAATTTTGCCAAGGCCGGAGCGGAAGAGCACTTTGAAAAAGGAAATGACGTATACAAGTTTTACTGCGGTAAATACGTCGGGACCTTCATGGATTATTATTCTACTGTATTCTGTTACATGTCATTTTTCGTTATGGTTGGAGGTGCTGCCTCTACACTGAACCAGCAGTACGGTCTTCCTTCCTGGGCAGGCGGCGTGCTTCTGACAGCACTGGCAATCTTTACCGTGGTAGGGGGACTTAACTCACTGGTTGACAAGATCGGTGTGGTTGGCCCGGCTATCGTTGTACTCTGTATCGGTATCGGCGTGGTAACCCTGTTCAGGGATGCGGGGAATGTGGGCGCCGGACTGGAAATCATCCGTACAGGTGCCTTTGCCGAGGCAGGCGGAGAAACCATCAAGAACGCGGGACCTAACTGGGTGATATCAGCCCTGTCTTATGCGGGATTCGTACTTCTGTGGTTCGCCAGCTTTACAGCGGCATTGGGAGCTAATAATAAAAAGAAAGACGTGGAATACGGCATTTATGGAGGCACTATTGCCGTATGTGTTGCCATCATCCTTATCATGCTGGCACAGGTTGCCAATATCAATACAGCAGGATTAAGCAATTCCGGCATCTTTGTATGGAATGCTGATATCCCCAACCTGATTTTGGCAGAGCGCATCTGGAAACCATTTGCATCCTTCTTTGCGGTAGTGGTGTTTGCCGGTATTTATACAACAGCGGTGCCTTTATTGTATAACCCATGCGCCAGGTTCGCAAAAGAGGGAACCGGCCAGTTTAAGATGCTGACAGTTGCTCTTGGAGTGGTTGGACTGATTGTAGGACTCTTCCTTCCTTTCAGGGTCCTGGTCAACATCATCTACGTGCTCAACGGATATGTGGGCGCAGTACTGATACTGTTCATGTTGTGGAAAAATATTAAGGATGTATTTTTAAAGAAGAAATAGGATGAGAATCTATATTGTGGACTGCGACAGGAATTCGCGGACAGAACTGAAAACAATGATTGAGGACGGCGGTATGGGAACTGTTGCCGGCATTGCGTCCAGGTGGGAGGAAGCCTATCTGGAGCTCCAGGAGATGTGCCCGGATATGATTCTGGCAGACCTTACCCTTTCCGCATCCAAAACCATTGCATACATACAGAAAATCAGGGAGATACTGCCCCAGACATCGGTTGTTATCCTTTCGCATTTCAATGATATGGATATTATCAGGATGGCTTATGAAAAAGGCGCAGAGCTTTTGATACATAAACCGTACAATGAGATAGAAGTGAGAAACGTACTGCACAATATGGAGATGGCCAGGGCCATGCAGTGGCTGATTGGCAAGGCCAGGAACGATTTTTCCGCGGGAGCATTTTCCTGGGAAGCAAATGTGCAGGGACGAAAGATGCGGCCTGAGGAACAGGAAACGGATTATAACCAGTCCATACGGCGTTTAAAAGGCATCTTACAGGAAATCGGAATACTCAGTGAGGCGGGAAGCAAGGACATCATACGAATTGTCCGCTATCTGATTGAAGAGGACCTGGACATAAGAGACATTACGGTACGTGAGCTGTGCAGCAGGATGGGACAGAATTCCAAGAGCGTGGAACAGCGCATACGGCGCGCGGCCTCTGTGGGTATGGCGAATCTGGCATACAGAGGAATGGATGATTATGCAGATCCCGTGTTTAATGAATATGGAGCCAGGCTTTACAGTCTGGAACAGATCAAAAGGGAAATGAGCTATATCAGAGGGAAGAGCGACGGACACGGCAACGTGAGGGTCAGAAAATTCCTCAGCGGCCTTCTGGTCTGCTGTAAGGATATTTAAAAATGTATCAGATGTGGCAAGTATAGCAGAGTGGAAGGGGGCAGGCTGTCCGCTCCCGGTTTGTAAAGCTGGGATGAGAGGTCTGCCTCCTTCTTGTGAAGTTTTTGTCAAATCACCATGACCGGATGGGAAGACGGGCCTTCCACATGGCCTATGACAGCCGGGGTCTGGCATGCTTTCTGAAGCGCTTCCATGATACGTCCCGCTTCCTGGGATGCCACACTGTACAGGAGGCCGCCGGAAGTCTGGGGGTCGAAGAGAAGGTCGTGTACATGGGACGGAAGGTCCTTTGGCAGAGCCACCTTGTCCTTCAGGTGCTTCATATTCTGGTAAGCCACCGCGGGCACAAGACCCATGGACGCGTAGTTGTCCGCGCCCGGGAGCAGTGGGACTCGGCTGCTGTCTATGATTACGGTAAGTCCGGATTCCCCGCACATCTCGTAGCTGTGGCCCAGCAGTGAGAAGCCGGTCACATCGGTGCAGGCATGGACCCCGTCCAGGCTGCGTACCGCATCGGCTGCATATTTATTCAGCGCAGCCATACAGTCAACCATGGCTTTATGCTCTGCGTCAGATAAAAGACCGCCTCTGTCCGCGTTGGTCAGAACGCCGGTGCCCAGGGGTTTGGTGAGAATCAGAACATCGCCCTTTTGGATGGAGTTATTGCGCAGGATACGGTCCGGATGGACCACGCCGGAAACGCACAGGCCGTATTTGGGAATGTCGTCCTTGATGGTATGGCCTCCCACTACTATGGCTTCGGCCTCAGCTGCTTTGTCATAGCCGCCCCGGAGGATGGCCTGTACCGTATCAAAGGGAAGGTGCTCCGGGAACATGAGGATGTTCATGCACAGTCTGGCTTCCCCGCCCATGGCCCATACGTCGGACAGGGAGTTGGCGGCAGCAATCTGACCGTACTCATAGGCATCGTCCACGGCTGGGGGGAAGATATCCACGGTCTGTATCAGGGCAAGTTCAGGGGTAAGCTGATAGACGGCCGCATCGTCGGAGGTGTCATATCCAACCAGAAGCCGGTCGTCGTGAAAGGTTGGTAAACCGCGCAGAACCTGCGCGAGGGTATCAGGCCCTATCTTGGACGCTCAGCCGCCGCAGGAACCTGTCAGTTCAGTCAGTTTTATATCGCTCATCGGTGATACTCCTTATCATTGGATGAAAGTTTTTTAGCTACTAACTTAATATATTATCTGTTTTCCATGTTTTGTCAAGGACAAACGCAGGTAAAAGCCCGGCTTTTTGGAAATGGATAAAAAGAAACTATTTAACCATAAGTTATCACGATTACATTTAGGAGGTAAAAAATGATTGATTTGACCAAGGAAAATTTCGAGGAAGAGGTTTTAAAGGCCCGGGGCTATGTGCTGGTGGACTTCTACGGGGACGGCTGTGTTCCCTGTGCGGCTCTGATGCCGCATATCCACAAGTTCGAGGAGGTGTACGGAACAACTGTAAAATTCTGTTCCCTGAACACCACCAAGGCCAGACGGCTTGCCATTGCCCAGAAGGTGCTGGGACTGCCTGTGATTGCTATTTACAAGGATGGGGAAATGATTGATTCCAGGGTAAAGGATGACGCCACCCCGGAGAGCTGCGAGGAAATGATTAAGAAATATGCCTGATGCCCGGGCATGGCCGGAGGGCCGGTACAAATGATGCATAACCGCAGACGCGGCTGATGTATAAAAACAGCGCATATAAGCGCGATAAAGAAAAGGAGGAGCAATGTATGGCTATACTGAAAGACAAGTATGCTATCATCATTGGTGACCGCGACGGTGTACCCGGACCAGCCATCGAAGAGTGTGCCAAGACAGCAGGCGCAAAGATAGCCTACTCTTCAACAGAGTGCTTTGTCTGAACGTCCGCAGGTGCCATGGATCTGGAAAACCAGAAGAGGGTTTTAAACATAAGTGAGGAGCACGGCCCGGAGAACATAGTAGTTCTTCTGGGAGCTGCTGAAGCAGAGGCCGCAGGCCTTGCGGCAGAAACCGTTACGGCCGGCGATCCAACTTATGCAGGTCCTTTGGCAGGAGTCCAGTTGGGACTAAGTGTATATCATATCTGCGAGGATGAAGTGAAAGCTGAGACAGACCCAGCTGTTTATGAGGAACAGGTGGGAATGATGGAGATGGTCATGGATGTTCCGGCCATCCACGAGGAGATGGAAGGTATCCGTAAGGAGTACTGCAGGTACTAGATTTGGAAAGAGCTGACAGTCTGTGAGGGCTGCCAGCTCTTTTTTGGGTGCGCCCGGCGGGCGCACGTTCTAACGGGTGAAAGTCCCTGACCCGCCCGGCAGTGGGAAGGGTGCAGCCAATGGCAAGGGCGTCATCGTGAGGTGGGGTCTGAAGGAAGCCGGAGGCAAACCACTGGCCTGTAAAAGTTGTCCGGATAGGCTGTGAAGCGTGGATGAGGTTGCCTAACAAACTAAAGTCCAATAACTGCACGGAACGCCAGCAGTAAACGGGGCAGGTATAAGTGGGAAAGAACGTGTGAGTACCCGGGGAGGTCTCACGGACGTGAAAGTGGCGATAAAACATTCGCTGTCACGGAGTAAAGCTTGCCGTGAGAAGTCAGCAGAGGTCATAGTACCGGGCGGTCGCAAACGCACCGGGAAGGACTGAACAGTAGGAGGTGTCGTTACCAAATGGAAACCGGACATGGAATTAAGTACAGACAACTTCATATTGAGGACTACCTGCGAGAGATACCTGCGGAACAGGGAAGGGAAACAGGAGAGTACGCCCATGAAAGGATTACCGGGAACCCCGACACCAACACGGACTTTCGGACGGACAACCTGCTAGATACGATTCTTAGAAGCGACAATCTAAATGCCGCCTATAAGAAGGTCAAAACGAACAAAGGCGTTGGTGGGATTGACGGAATGCAGGTGGATGAACTTCTACCCTACCTGAGAGAACACCAGTCCGAATTGGTCGAGCAGGTGAGGGAAGGCAAATACAAGCCAAACCCAGTCCGAAGGGTAGAAATACCCAAAGAGGAGAAAGGAAAAACAAGGAAACTGGGGATACCCACAGTGGTAGACAGGGTAATCCAACAGGCAATCGCACAGGAACTGACGCCCTTATATGAAGAACAGTTCTCTGACAACAGCATCGGATTCCGTCCCGGCAGAGGGGCGCATGACGCACTGGAAAGATGTAGGAAATATATCAACGAAGGATATGTCTACGTGGTCAGCATGGATTTACAATCCTACTTTGACACGGTGAACCACAGCAAGCTGATAGAGGTGCTGTCGAGGACGGTGAAGGACGGGAGGGTAATCTCGCTGATACACAAGTACCTGAAAGCCGGAGTAATGGAGGACGGAGGATTTCACGCAACGACCGAGGGCGTGCCGCAGGGAGGCCCGCTAAGTCCCTTATGTGGAAATGTCATGCTGAATGAGTTGGACAAGGAACTGGAGCGCAGGGGACACAAGTATGTGAGGTATGCGGATGACTGCCTGATTCTGTGCAAAAGCAGGAAAAGCGCAGAGAGGACAATGGAAAACATTGTGCCATTCATCACAGGAAAACTGTTTCTGAAAGTCAATCTTCAGAAAACGACAGTGAGCCACGTCAGCAAGATAAAATACCTGGGCTACGGCTTTTACCGGCATAAAGGGAAATGCCGCATGAGGATACACCCGAAGTCGGTGGCAAAAATGAAGAACCGGATACGGGAGCTGACAACCAGAGGGAACAAATGGAGCAATCAGGAGAGGGAAGAAAAACTCCGAAGCTATGCAAGGGGATGGATTAACTATTATCGATATGCAGACATGAAAAGCCTGATGGAACAGACGGATGAGTGGCTGCGCCACAGAATCCGAGCGGTGTACTGGAAACAATGGAAGAAGGTACGCACAAGATATAAAATGTTGCGGGCGTTACATTTACCAGAGTGGAAGGTGCATGAGATGGCGAACTGCCGAAAGGGAGTGTGGAGAGCGGCGGGAATGCTCAACTCGGCACTCACCAAAAGAATCATAGTGGACAGACTTGGTTATCCCGATATGACTGCCCACTATCTGAAAGTCCGAGTAAACTATTGAACCGCGTAGTACCGAACGGTACGCTACGTGGTGTGGAAGGGGAGGTTAAAATCTCCCCTATCCGATGTGCGCCCGGCGGGCGCACGTTCTAACGGGTGAAAGTCCCTGACCCGCCCGGCAGTGGGAAGGGTGCAGCCAATGGCAAGGGCGTCATCGTGAGGTGGGGTCTGAAGGAAGCCGGAGGCAAACCACTGGCCTGTAAAAGTTGTCCGGATAGGCTGTGAAGCGTGGATGAGGTTGCCTAACAAACTAAAGTCCAATAACTGCACGGAACGCCAGCAGTAAACGGGGCAGGTATAAGTGGGAAAGAACGTGTGAGTACCCGGGGAGGTTTCACGGACGTGAAAGTGGCGATAAAACATTCGCTGTCACGGAGTAAAGCTTGCCGTGAGAAGTCAGCAGAGGTCATAGTACCGGGCGGTCGCAAACGCACCGGGAAGGACTGAACAGTAGGAGGTGTCGTTACCAAATGGAAACCGGACATGGAATTAAGTACAGACAACTTCATATTGAGGACTACCTGCGAGAGATACCTGCGGAACAGGGAAGGGAAACAGGAGAGTACGCCCATGAAAGGATTACCGGGAACCCCGACACCAACACGGACTTTCGGACGGACAACCTGCTAGATACGATTCTTAGAAGCGACAATCTAAATGCCGCCTATAAGAAGGTCAAAACGAACAAAGGCGTTGGTGGGATTGACGGAATGCAGGTGGATGAACTTCTACCCTGCCTGAGAGAACACCAGTCCGAATTGGTCGAGCAGGTGAGGGAAGGCAAATACAAGCCAAACCCAGTCCGAAGGGTAGAAA
The DNA here is from genome assembly GCF_020297485.1 of Enterocloster clostridioformis. Lineage (NCBI taxonomy): Bacteria > Bacillati > Bacillota > Clostridia > Lachnospirales > Lachnospiraceae > Enterocloster > Enterocloster clostridioformis. The sequence continues at coordinate 457,066 of NZ_JAIWZC010000002.1, read as the reverse complement.
TACCCAAAGAGGAGAAAGGAAAAACAAGGAAACTGGGGATACCCACAGTGGTAGACAGGGTAATCCAACAGGCTATCGCACAGGAACTGACGCCCTTATATGAAGAACAGTTCTCTGACAACAGCATCGGATTCCGTCCCGGCAGAGGGGCGCATGACGCACTGGAAAGATGTAGGAAATATATCAACGAAGGATATGTCTACGTGGTCAGCATGGATTTACAATCCTACTTTGACACGGTGAACCACAGCAAGCTGATAGAGGTGCTGTCGAGGACGGTGAAGGACGGGAGGGTAATCTCGCTGATACACAAGTACCTGAAAGCCGGAGTAATGGAGGACGGAGGATTTCACGCAACGACCGAGGGCGTGCCGCAGGGAGGCCCGCTAAGTCCCTTATGTGGAAATGTCATGCTGAATGAGTTGGACAAGGAACTGGAGCGCAGGGGACACAAGTATGTGAGGTATGCGGATGACTGCCTGATTCTGTGCAAAAGCAGGAAAAGCGCAGAGAGGACGATGGAAAACATTGTGCCATTCATCACAGGAAAAGTGTTTCTGAAAGTCAATCTTCAGAAAACGACAGAGAGCCACGTCAGCAAGATAAAATACCTGGGCTACGGCTTTTACCGGCATAAAGGGAAATGCCGCATGAGGATACACCCGAAGTCGGTGGCAAAAATGAAGAACCGGATACGGGAGCTGACAACCAGAGGGAACAAATGGAGCAATCAGGAGAGGGAAGAAAAACTCCGAAGCTATGCAAGGGGATGGATTAACTATTATCGATATGCAGACATGAAAAGCCTGATGGAACAGACGGATGAGTGGCTGCGCCACAGAATCCGAGCGGTGTACTGGAAACAATGGAAGAAGGTACGCACAAGATATAAAATGTTGCGGGCGTTACATTTACCAGAGTGGAAGGTGCATGAGATGGCGAACTGCCGAAAGGGAGTGTGGAGAGCGGCGGGAATGCTCAACTCGGCACTCACCAAAAGAATCATAGTGGACAGACTTGGTTATCCCGATATGACTGCCCACTATCTGAAAGTCCGAGTAAACTATTGAACCGCGTAGTACCGAACGGTACGCTACGTGGTGTGGAAGGGGAGGTTAAAATCTCCCCTATCCGATGAAAGCTTTTACATGCTTCCCGCGTATATTATTCTGCATATGGCAAATCCACAACCGTGTGAGGATGGCCAAGGGCCGGAAGAATTTTTTCCATCAGGTCCGAGGTCCTGAACCTTAGGCTGGAAGTGTTGATGCATGGATGACACGCAAAATATTCGCCCTCCAGTATATCCTTGTCAATCAGAAGCCTGACGCGGTTTTCTCTGTCATTCATCAGACCCATGACTGAAACGGAGCCTGGAGTGATATCCAGGAAGGATTCCATAAATTCCGCTTCCCCAAAGGACAGGCGGGCGCTTCCAATCTGTTTGGACAGGACGGCTGTCTTGAACTTTTTATTGCCCGGCATGAGCAGCAGGTAAAAATCGGTTTTCTGGGCATTGCGCAGGAAAAGGTTTTTACAGATTTCCGTGCCCAGAAGCTGGTCTACCTCGCGGCAGGCTTCAATGGTGGGAAGGGCGTCGTGGTCCACACGGACATAAGGGACCTGGAGGGAATCCAGCAAATCGTAGGTGCGGATTTCCTTTTCCTCCCGTCCGGATGTGTCGGCGGGACGTCCCTCATAAAGAGTATGGTCAATATGGTATGCGGGAACAGACTCCCCTGTATCGTTAAGATTTGTCATTTCTATACCTCTGATTTATTGTTGGTGTGTTGGATGTGAATGCGATTAAAACATTTCAATTATAGCAAACGGGACGCGGAATGTCCATAGATGGGACGCCTGATTATGAATATACATGGGTTGGGATGAGGCTTATGAACGGCATTGCATAAAAATTATGGACAGGGTGATGCTGAACGGGTGTTTACAGGGTTTTAGGGATATATTGCCGTATCTGTATTGCATCGGCTGGCAATATCTGATATAATAAGGAACAGTTGAATGTGGACGCGATAACATTAAGGAGACATTTGTCCCAATTACAAATATGGAGGTATTTCAGATGAATATTCTTAGTACGGACAAAGCACCGGGTGCCATTGGGCCTTATTCCCAGGGATATGAGGTAAACGGGGTTGTTTATACATCAGGACAGATTCCCGTGAATCCGGCAGACGGAACCGTGGCAGAGGGAATCGCTGCCCAGGCCGAGCAGAGCTGCAAGAACGTGGGGGCAATCCTGGAGGCAGCCGGCACTGGATTTGACAGGGTGTTTAAGACCACTTGCTTCCTGGCCGATATGAATGACTTTGGCACGTTTAATGAGGTGTACGCAAAGTATTTCGTGTCCAAGCCTGCCAGAAGCTGCGTGGCTGTCAAGACCCTTCCAAAGGGCGTGCTCTGCGAGATTGAGGCAATTGCTGTCAAATAAATAGAGAGAGAAGCCGGGATATTTGGGGCATCTTCAATGATATAAGCGGATTGTGTAAGGCCGCCGGATGATTTCCGGCGGCCTTAACATTTCCGGTTAATAGATACTTCTGATGGTTATGCGGTGGTGCGGATATTGGTGCTGTCACCCAGACGAATAATAGTCAGGGATGCATTCTCAAAGGAGTATCCGGCATCTCTGGTTACAACCTTTAGGGTACCGGTGCCGGTTACCGGGAACGGCGCATTGATGGAAAGGGTTACCTCCTCATTGGAGGCAGTGAAGGTGTGGCGTGCCACTGCTCCGGTTATGGGGGTTTCGTTCAGCGTGAGCCGCACCGTGAGTGTAGATGGAATGGTGGTCCCTTCATCAATCAGGGCTGTGCCGGTGAAGAATGCCTGATAGATGCCGGTCTGGGTAATCGGCACATCGGGGGAACCGGCAGTATGGGTAATGGCGGTTCCGGACACCAGCGGGGTCTCATTGAAAATCAGGGCTCCGTTAGCCGAAGTGGGCTGGGTGATGGTATCTACTGTAGCCAGGACTTCCGGGGCTCCTCCACCTCCGGGTTTACCGCGGGGAATAACGAAGTCAAAGACGGCTTCTTCTGTGGTGCCTGAATTGGTTACAGTTGCCTCTGTGCCAGGATCGCATGTGGTTACGGTTCCTATGGTGATGGTGGCCGCGGCGCCAGTGGGTCCGGTCGGGCCCATTGGGCCGGTTACGCCGGCCAGTCCCTGAGGCCCTGTGGTGCCGGTGATGCCCTGAGGTCCCTGAGGCCCGGTGGTGCCGGTGATGCCGGTGATGCCCTGAGGCCCCTGAGGCCCTGTGGCGCCGGTGATGCCCTGAGGTCCCTGAGGACCTGTGGCGCCGGTGATGCCCTGAGGCCCCTGGATGCCCTGAGGCCCGGTTGCACCCTGAGGTCCCTGAGGCCCCTGGATGCCCTGAGGCCCGGCTGCACCCTGAGGTCCCTGTGGGCCCTGGCTTCCGGTGGCGCCTGTATTACCGGCTATGCCCTGAGGTCCTGGAAGTCCCATAGGTCCCTGAGGCCCCCGTGGCCCTGTCTCACCGGTGAGTCTCCTGGGTCTCATTGCCCCCTGAGCGCCTGTTGGTCCGGCTGGTCTCTGTGGTCCTCTGGGTCCCGGCCAGCCGCCGGGAAAACGGCCGTTACCTGGGCATCCGTTATCTGTCTGAGTCATGCGGTCGCCGCCACAGCCGTCGCAGCCCGGTAAATCATCTTCCGGAAATCTTCCTGAACCTGGGAAACAATTGCCGTCAGGGCAGCCGCCATTACCCGGAAAACCGTTGTTTCCGGGGTATCCACATGGTCTGCGTTGTTCTATATTATCATTTCGATTCATTCCGTTGGGAAAATTAAAATACATAATAACTTCTCCTAGACTTTTTTATTGTGCGGAGGACTGCCCCTCCGCCGGATGTTTCAATATGCGTTCAAAGTAGGTCTGGTTCTGCCTGACAGATGGGTGTTCAGGTTTAAGCTTTTGTGATTTCAGGTGATAATGCCATGCCCTGCGGTAGTCACCCAGACGGTCATAGCATACACACAGCTGAATGGCGGGCAGGAAACCATAACAGTCCTTCCGGACAAAGGCGCCTGTCTGTTCCGCGGGCTGGGACGATAATGCCTGGGTATACCAGTAAGCAGCCTCTTTGTATTTTTCGTCCATCATTTTCATCCGTCCCAGTTCACAGCAGGCTTCACCGCGGGGAGTGTCATATAAGAAACTCTTTAAAAGTGCTTCCATGGCTTTTTCCGTATGCCCTAGATGCTCCTCGCACAGAGCCAGATGGAGACAGGCATCTATCTTGTTTTCCACCCATCCCTCCGGTTCCTGCAGAAATGCCCTGAAAGCCCGTACAGCATCTTCATAGCGTTCATGGTAATACAGCTCTCTGGCGTAGTAGAACTGGTGTCTGGGTTCCAGAAGTTCTCCCTGGTTCAGCATGGTTTCGTATATCCTCAGGTTGCGGTCCTTATCCCCGGCGGCCTCCTTACGGTGCTGAATTTCAATATCAGTATAGAGGATGCTGCCGGCAGGGGTTACGGCTTCATGTACCCGGCCCTGCCACTGGAAGCCCTTGTGGTTCCTTAAGAGGCGCTCCCTGTAATAGGAAAAGGAGGTTCTTCCGTTTTCGTCGAAATCAGTGAGATATTTCATCATCACCACATCCACGGAAGGGTCCAGGTTTTCCTTCAATTTCATTAAACGGGCAGCCTGTTCGGGCTCCATCACATCGTCCGCGTCCATCCACATCCAGTAGTCCATCACCGCCTTTTGGCAGGCGGCGTTCCTGGCAGCGGCGAAATCATCCGTCCACGGAAAATCGTAGACCTCATCCGTATAGCGGGCCGCGATTTCCTTTGTCCGGTCCGTGGAACCGGTATCCACAATTACAATCTGATCAGCCACATTGGACATGGTCTTCAGGAGCCGTTCCAGAACAGCCTCCTCATTTTTTACAATCATACAAAGACTAATGGTTATCAAAAGCAATCCCCCTGTATATCTGTTTCATTATGGGCCGGATGTCCATTAACACCCCGGCATACTATACTATATGAAAATGGAACAAGTTTGGTGTACCGGAGGATGACAGAAGACGTTGACATGTGCTATAATAGGAAAACAGACGTAAGCGGGAAGGAGGAGGTTCAAATGAGGAAAAGAGGGGCGTATGCCGTGCTGGCGGGAGCGGCTCTGATTATGGCCTGCGCGCTGTCCTTTACAGCCTTTGCAAAAGAGGAAAGGACACCGGTGGGGAAAATTAAACTGAATTTCACATCGGGTATCCAGGCAGGAGAAAACGGAGGAAATGTGGACGTAACCCTGGAGGATGGGGAGTGTTCCATTGAGAGCGTGGACATTATAAATGAGGGTGACATCTGGGTAGGCGGGGATAAGCCAAAAGTAGAGATATGGCTTTCCGCCGACAGTGACTATTACTTTAAGAAATCGGGAAAGAGTGCGTTTTCATTTTCCGGCGATACGGTTAAGTATGTATCCAGTTCCACTAAGAATGATAAGGAAGAAATGGTCCTGGTGGTAAGGCTGGACAAGCTGGATGAGGATGATGAGGACCTGGATGTAAGCGGTCTGATGTGGGATGAAGATAACGGGGTGGCCCACTGGGACGATATGAGCCTGGCTAAGAATTATAAGGTCCGCCTGTGCCGGAGGGGAGGCAATTCCAATGAGGACGGCATCGGCGCCACCTATACGGTGAAGGAAAACAGCTACGATTTTTCCGGCAAGTTCCCAAAGGCAGGCACCTACTATTTTAAAGTCAGGGCCATGGATTCCAGGAACAACGCCGGCGACTGGCAGGAATCCCCATACATCGAGATTACGGAAGAGAACCTGACCAGGGTGAACGGCCAGTGGCTCAGGGATGATCGTGGCTGGTGGTACCAGAAGGGAGACGGCACGTACCCGTCAAACGGCTGGCTGAATATCAACTATAAGTGGTATTTTTTTGACCAGGAGGGATATATGAAGACCGGCTGGATATCCTGGGAGGATAAGCTGTATTACTGCGACCCGTCGGGAGCCATGCTGGTATCCACGGTTACACCGGATGGATTTACCGTGGGCGCGGACGGAGCCAGGCTTGGTCAATAAAAAGACGGATTTCCATACATATAATGTTAAAAAATGGCTATCCTTATATCAATGATAAGATTGATATGAGGAGGTCATTTTTTTATGGTAAACGAACTGGAGATAGAGGCGGTAACCGGCAGAGAGATACTGGATTCCAGGGGGAATCCCACGGTGGAGGTGGAAGTGTGCCTGACAGGAGGCGCCACCGGCAGGGCGGCTGTTCCCTCCGGCGCATCCACCGGCAAATTCGAGGCAGTGGAACTTCGGGACGGAGGGAAACGATACAACGGACTGGGAGTTAAGAGCGCTGTAGAGCATGTGAATACAGTGCTAAGCGAGGCGGTCCTCTTTGAAAGCGCGTTGGAACAGAGACATATAGACCGTCTGCTCCTGGAGGCGGATGGAACGGAGAATAAGGGAAAGCTGGGGGCCAATGCTATTCTGGGCGTGTCCATGGCTGTGGCCAGGGCTGCTGCCAATGGGCTTAGGATGCCTCTTTACAGGTATCTGGGAGGAATCCATGCATCCGCTCTCCCCATTCCCATGATGAACATTCTAAATGGAGGAAAACACGCGGACAACACAGTGGATTTGCAGGAATTCATGATTATGCCTTACGGGGCCTGCTGCTTTGCGGAGCGTCTGAGGATGTGCGCGGAGGTCTATCACACATTAAAGAAGCTTCTGAAGGAGGAGGGCTACAGCACCGGAGTGGGGGATGAGGGCGGTTTTGCGCCGGATCTTAAGGACTCCGAGGCAGTGCTTGAATTTCTGGTAAGGGCCATGGAAAAGAGCGGCCTGAAGCCGGGCACAGATATGAAGATTGCCATTGACGCGGCGTCCAGTGAGCTCTATGATGAAGCCAGCGGCATGTACCTGTTTCCGGGAGAAAGCCGTATGGCGGGAAAGGAAATCCGCCGCAGCGCGCGGGAAATGGTGGACTACTACCGCCGTCTTGTGGATGCGTTTCCCATCTGTTCCATAGAGGACGGACTCCAGGAGGAGGACTGGGAGGGATGGAAAATGCTCACCGGGGAGCTGGGAAGCCGTATCCAGCTGGTAGGGGATGATTTGTTCGTCACCAATACAAAGCGGCTGTCAAAGGGCATTGAGCTGGGGGCAGGCAATGCCATCCTGGTGAAGGTAAATCAGATAGGTACGCTGACAGAGAGCTTTGAGGCTATCGAGATGGCTAAGAGGGCCGGATTCGGCACCATTATATCCCACCGTTCCGGCGAGACAGAGGATTCCATCATTGCGGACATTGCAGTGGCAGTCAACGCGGGACAGATTAAGACCGGCGCGCCCTGCCGTTCTGACCGCGTGGCCAAATACAATCAGCTGCTGCGCATAGAGGAAAACCTGGAAGGTTAGAGCGTATTTAAAAAAGCATTACCGTTATCTGCCCGCCCCGCAGGGGCCTGCAATGGCAGGGGATGGGAGAGAGGATGGGGCCGGGCATTGCTTTGCTCGGAAAATCCCCTCCCTGTCCCATTTAATTCTTGACAACCGGAAAAAGCAGGGTATGATGTAAGAAGATGCATTGAATGCATCAAAAAGGGGAAAAATAAGGAGAGAGACATGAGGGAATTACTATTTATGGAACCTGTTTTTAAGGAGGCTATCTGGGGCGGCACCCGTCTTAAGGATGTGTTCGGTTACGATATCCCCAGCAGCCGCACGGGAGAGTGCTGGGCCATCAGCGCACACAAGAACGGAGATTGCCGTATTGCCGGCGGAACATGGAAAGGACAGAGCTTAAGCTCCCTGTGGGAGAGCCACCCTGAGTGGTTTGGGGCTGCGGCAGGCTGTCATAGGGAATTTCCATTGCTGGTAAAGATTATTGATGCCAGGAATGACTTAAGCATACAGGTCCATCCGGATAACGCATACGCCGCGGAGCATGAGAACGGCTCCCTGGGCAAGACCGAATGCTGGTATATCCTGGACTGTGACCCGGATGCCGCCATTGTGATTGGGCACCATGCTGGGAATAGGGATGAAGTTAAGCGGATGATAGAGGAAAAGCGCTGGAAGGATTTCATACGTGAAATTCCTGTCAGGAAGGGAGATTTTTTCCAGATTAATCCCGGATGCGTCCATGCCATAAAGGGCGGTACCCTGGTGCTTGAGACCCAGCAGAGCAGCGATATTACATACCGCGTCTACGATTACGACAGGCTGTCCGACGGAAAGCCCAGGCAGCTCCATATAAAAGAGAGCATTGATGTGATAGAAGCGCCCTTTAGGGAGGACCAAAACGCTTTGCCGGCAGTTGTGAAGGAGACGGACAGCGGTAGAAAAGTACATCTTGTGACCTGCGCTTACTATACCGCGGATAAGATAGACACCACAGGCCGTTACACGGAGAATTTTGGGGACAGCTTTGCAAATGTGAGCATCCTGGACGGTGAGGGAAGTGTAAACGGCATCCCGGTATCAAAGGGACAGCATTTCATCGTACCTGCCGGATTCGGGGATGTTATTTTTGAGGGCGCCCTTTCCATGATTTGTTCCCAGGCCGTTTAAATGGGGATTCCTGAATAAAGCTGCGGTATCTTTACGGTGTCCTGCCTATAAAAATATAGGAAAACGGGTTGTGTTTTAGGACAAAGTATGGTAAAATATTTTTGTTTGACTATAAGAAAATGAAGAGGTGCAGGCGGATGTCAGTAATACATGTTATTTTGTCAATCATATATGTAATTCTTGGTGTTGCAATATCAGTGGTTATCCTGATGCAGGAAGGTAAGTCCAACGGGCTGGGGAGCGCAATTGGCGGAATCTCCGCAGACAGTTACTGGAGTAAGAATAGAGGCCGTTCCATGGAAGGTGCGCTGGAGCATTTTACCAGGTATGGGGCCATTGCATTCATGCTCATTACCATTGCCCTGAACGTGATACTTAAGGTCATGGGGTAATTAAGATAACAGATAAGTGACGAAAACACCCTTGTATTCATATAAGGGTGTTTTATTTCATTCAGGCGTATTTTTGCCTGTTTTCGGACAGGCGGGACATTTTTGAGAAAGAGGTAATATGGAAAAAGAAATATTGGAACAGAAGGGAAAAATGCTGGAAGAGGTGATGAATGACAGGTCCTATGTGCCCATGAAGGCAAAGGAGCTGGCCATGCTTCTGGGCATCCCAAAATCACAGAGAGATGAACTGGCACAGGTACTGGATTATCTGGTGTCAGAGGGCAGAATCGGAATCTCAAAGAAAGGAAAATATGGAAAACCGGAGGTTTTTTCCGTTAACGGCATATTTTCAGGCCATCCCAAGGGTTTTGGATTTGTGACTGTGGAAGGCATGGGGCAGGATGTATTTATCCCTGAGGACAGGACAGGAGCGGCCCTTCACGGGGACCGGGTACAGATTGTGGTGGAATCCCAGGACCGGGGAGACGGCCGAAGGGCTGAAGGTTCTGTGCTTAAAGTGCTGGAGCATGCCAACAAAGAGGTGGTTGGGTATTACCAGAAAAGCAAGGGCTTCGGGTTTGTCATTCCGGATAACCAGAAGATTTCCAAGGATATTTTCATTCCCCAGGGCTGTGATATGGGAGCTGTCACCGGACATAAGGTGGTGGCGCGGGTTAAGGACTTTGGAGACGCGAACCATAAGCCGGAGGGAGTTGTGACCGAGATTCTGGGTCATGTCAATGATCCGGGAACAGACATACTGTCCATTGTGAGAGCCTATGGACTGCCGGAGGAGTTTCCGCCGGAGGTCATGGACGAGGTGGAAGGGTGCCCGGATGAGGTGGCTGTGCCCGGCCCGGCAAGGGATGAAGAAACCTGGGACGGACCTTACGGCATTGGGGACCTGACATCGCCGGCAGACTGGACCGGAGATTTGGCAGGCCGTCTGGATTTACGGGGGCTTCGCACGGTCACCATTGACGGAGAGGACGCCAAGGACCTGGACGATGCGGTAACTCTGTGCAGGGACGGACAGGGCGGGTATATCCTGGGAGTCCACATTGCGGATGTGGGCCACTATGTAAAAGAAGGCCGTCCCCTGGACAAGGAGGCGTTAAAGAGGGGAACCAGCGTCTATCTGGTGGACCGGGTGATTCCCATGCTGCCCCACAAGCTGTCCAATGGAATCTGCTCCCTCAATGCAGGCACGGACCGCCTGGCCTTAAGCTGCATCATGGAACTGGATGACCAGGGAAATGTGCTGGATCATAAAATCGCGGAGACAGTGATTCATGTGGACCGGCGTATGACGTATACGGCGGTGAATGCCATTGTCACGGACGAGGACGAGGCTGTTATGGCTGAGTATGAGGGTTTTGTGCCCATGTTCAGGCTGATGAAGGAGGTATCTGATATCCTCAGGGAAAAGCGGAGGAAAAGGGGAGCCATTGACTTTGACTTCCCGGAGAGCAAGATTATCCTGGACGCCCAGGGAAAGCCGCTGGAAATCAAGCCCTATGAGCGCAATGCCGCCACAAAAATCATAGAGGATTTCATGCTGGCAGCCAATGAGACAGTGGCGGAGGATTATTTCTGGCAGTCCCTGCCCTTCCTCTACAGGACCCATGACAATCCTGACCCGGAGAAGATGAAGCAGCTGGGGACCTTTATCCATAATTTTGGATATTTCATCCGTCTTCAGCAGGGGGAGATTCATCCGAAGGAATTACAGAAGCTTTTGGATAAGATAGAAGGTACTCCTGAGGAAGTGCTTCTTTCCAGGCTGACCCTGCGCTCCATGAAACAGGCTAAGTACACCACCCTGTGCTCCGGTCATTTCGGTCTGGCCGCCAGGTATTATACGCATTTTACCTCGCCCATCCGCAGATATCCGGACCTTCAGATTCACCGTATCATAAAGGAAAGTCTGAAGGGCGGACTGGGAAACAAGAGGGTCAGCCATTACGAAGCCATACTGCCGGGAGTGGCCATGCAGACTTCGGCCCTGGAGCGCCGTGCAGAGGAAGCGGAGCGTGAGACGGACAAGCTTAAAAAGTGCGAGTATATGTCCAGGTTCATCGGGCAGGAGTTTGACGGCGTCGTATCAGGCGTCACCAACTGGGGGCTGTATGTGGAGCTGCCTAACACGGTGGAGGGGCTGGTCCGCATAAGCGAGCTGAGGGACGATTATTATATATTTGATGAACAGCACTACGAACTGGTGGGTGAGATGACCAAGAAAACATTTAAGCTGGGTCAGACCATACGGGTCCAGGTGGTGTCTACGGACCGTCTGCTGAGAACAGTGGATTTCATCCTGCCCAGGGACTGGGACAGGAGCGCGGGCAAGGAAGCTTCCGTGCAGGGCTGTAAATCCCATATGCAATCATGACATGAAAGAAAGGGAAATACCATGGGGAAGGAAAGTATTAAACTGGTTGCGAACAATAAGAAGGCATACCATGATTATTTCATTGATGAGAAATACGAGGCGGGAATCGAGCTTTTTGGCACGGAGGTAAAATCCATTCGCATGGGAAAATGCAGCGTAAAGGAAGCCTTCGTGAAGATTGACAGGGGTGAGGTGTATGTGTGCGGTATGCACATCAGCCCTTACGAGAAGGGAAATATATTTAATAAAGACCCCCTGCGCGTCAGAAGGCTTCTGCTGCATAAATATGAAATCATGAAGCTGAACGGCAAGATTGCGGAGAAGGGCTATACCCTGGTGCCTCTCCAGGTATACTTTAAAGGAAGTCTGGTGAAGGTAGAGGTGGGCCTGGCCCGCGGTAAGAAGCTCTATGATAAGCGGGCGGACATTGCCAAGAAGGACCAGAGAAGGGAACTGGAAAAGGAGTTCAAGGTAAAAAATCTGTATTAGGGATTGGAGTGAGAAGGTATTATGAGGATTGGCAGGAATGAGCCCGGTGAAGTGGAGGAATACACAGATTTCATAAAGGAGGCTGAGGGCCTTAAGTCCACCCTGCGCACTGCCTGGACTGCTGAGGGACGGCAGGAGAGCACAGCGGAGCACTCCTGGCGGCTGGCTTTGTTTGCCGGGGTGATGTGCAGGGAATTTCCGGAACTGGACTGGGAGAAGGTGCTGATGATGTGTCTGGTTCACGACCTGGGGGAACGGTACAGCGGAGATATATCGGCAGCGCTGAGGCCGGACGCCGATGATAAGCTGAACCGGGAAAGAGAAGATATACAGCGGATATGCAGTTTTTTGCCAAAAGAAGGGGCAGGGGAGGTGTCCGGGCTGTGGGAGGAATACAGCCAGGGCATTACCCCGGAAGCCAGATTGGTAAAGGCCCTTGATAAGGCCGAAACCATTATCCAGCACAGCCAGGGAAGAAATCCGGCCGGGTTTGATTATGCGTTCAATCTGGACTACGGTAAGGAATACTTTGACCGGGATGAACGGCTGGAAGCCCTGCGCGGCCTGATTGATGCAGAGACAAGGAAGCGAATGGAATAACATTGAAGGAACGATAAAGAATAATGGAAAACAAAAAAAGCAAGCAGTTAAATCCGCTTGCTTTTTCATGACCTGACCGGGAATCGAACCCGGGTTTACGCCGTGAGAGGGCGTCGTCTTAGCCGCTTGACCATCAGGCCTTGTCTGCATATCTCAGCGACAGCTTGTTTATGATACCATAAAGTTTTTAGTTTGTCCAGTATTTTTTGAAAAATGTAATTCACTTCATTTAACTATTTCTTACAATGCTTTGGAATCAGCGGAAAAACAAAAAAGCAAGCAGTTAAATCCACTTGCTTTTCATGACCTGACCGGGAATCGAACCCGGGTTTACGCCGTGAGAGGGCGTCGTCTTAGCCGCTTGACCATCAGGCCTTATCTGTGCATCTCAGCGACAGCTTGTATATAATATCATATAAATTTCAGTTTGTCCAGTACTTTTAATAAAAAAGAAGAGAAAAAAGCAGAGAAACATTTTAGGGGGAATTGTTGGAAAAAAATGGGATAGCTAAAGACGGAAAAGTAAAATGACCAGTCGGGGAACTGGTCATTTTAGGAGAAGGTATTTCGTTTCTTATGGGGTGTAACAAAAACTATATAATGTATTGGGGGGGTTACGTTAATTATAATAGCATACGCTATCAAAAAAGTGTGCACAAAGTTTGCAGAATGAAAAAAAGTATTTTATGCATTCTTACAATGGTCTTGTGAAAATGAAAAAAAATGATTCCTTACAGGTCTATGAACACAGCACTATGACCCGGTTGGGAGCTGTCTGGGGCGGTATGCTCTTGGTTGTAGCCGCATAATATACCAGCAGAAAATGATTTGCCGGGAAACAGAAATAGGGCTGGCCGTTTAAGGTTGATAAAACTGTGGACTGATACAGGTTCAGCTTCAGCGATTGGTCAGAAGCAGTGAGGGTTTCATCAAACCAGGAAAGGTTTACATCCTCCTCTGGCCTGACTACGGCGATTAAAACAGCCTGGTATTGAGGCGGATAGATGAGGGGGACCGGCAGGGTGTTATCATAAAAAGCTGCAACACGCATACCTGGCATCAGGCGCATGGTGTCCACCACAAAGGTATCGTCGGAGAGAATCATGTTGACGGGCTGGCCCTCAACACTGAGGGTTATAACCTGGGTACAGCAATCCCCTTCCTGTGTGGAAATGTTGGTAATGACCCCGACTACGGGAGTCAGATTTTCATAGTTCATAAAAAATATCCTTTTTTAATTATCATATGCGGGGATATTAAAAAGAATCCAAAAAGGTGAACAAAAAAGGAGGAGGCCGGAAGGACTTCATCCCTCCGGCCGAGTATTATGAAAAAAAGTTTAATTAGCATTAGCTCTTTACATAAATTAGTATACCCGCAAAATGTGAGGAAAATTTTATGATTCTGTAACGGAATTATGAACAGAATGTGAGAAGTTTGTGAATAGACGGGCAGGGCAGATGGTCAGGCTGATTAAGGTCATTATTTCTGCTATGTTATTGTTAATTTTCCGCCATTGTCTTGCAGTAAGACAGAATTGTGATAAACTGAATTCAGACCATACATAAAAGGAGGTACAACATGAAATTTTATATTTGTAATCACTGTGGCAACATAATTGCCTATGTGAAGAGCAGCGGTGTCCCGGTTGTCTGTTGCGGGGAAAAGATGCAGGAACTGGTACCAAACACCACAGACGCAGCAGTTGAAAAGCATGTGCCTGTTATTCAGATAGATGGGGCTAAGGTCACTGTCACAGTAGGCTCTGCGGAGCACCCCATGATTCCGGAACATTACATCCAGTGGATTGCTCTGGCTACCAGGCAGGGAAATCAGAGAAAAGAGCTGGAGGCAGGACAGAAGCCGCAGGCAGAGTTCATGCTCTGTGAAGGAGATGAGGTAGAAGCCGCATACGCATATTGCAATCTGCATGGTTTGTGGAAAGCAGAACCTTAATCCGTCAGAACTGTCGGGAATGATATCTGGATGGTGCGCATCCGGCTGTCTGACGCAGTACTATGTAAGCGGACATAATCAAACGTAATCAGACATAAACAAACATAAATAAACATAATCAAACAGCGTTTTGGCCGATATGGTACGAAATGCTGTTTGTTTATATACACCCGGGCAGAGCGGCCAATGGAATCATTGGCTGCGGTGCCGGTAAAGTAAAATGACCAGACGGGGAACTGGTCATTTTAGGAGAAGGTATTTCTTTGTTGGGGTTAACAAAAACTATAATGTATTGGGGGATTTACAATATTCCCATCAATAAACCCTGCGCCGATTCCCTGGTGCGCCTTTAGCCTGCCGGCGTATGTTCCATTTGCCAGATAAGTAAGGGAGGGACAGAAAAAAATCAGGGATGCGGCTTCCAGGGTAAAATCCGCATTAAAGAAACAGGATCTGAATGCATTGGCGGATTTATGCAGCTTTCCACTGGCCATATCATACGCATCCGGTGAACTGGCTGAGCTCAAAAACAAATTTTCTTACAACTCTTTAGATGTGGATGACATGATGGGGGAAGAAATACTGTATGATGACACATATAATTGAGATAAAGGCAGTCAGGCCCATTAACATCAGGCGGTTGCCTTTCAGCAGGACGGTTCTTAAGATGGGATATGAGGTATTCCATGATGTGGTCCAATTGTTCCACGGCCTGTTCTGTTATTACGAGTTTATAATCCATATTTTTCATTCAGATCCGTCAGTGCGGTCCTTGCCTCCTGCGATCTGCTCTCCTCTATCTGTTTTTCTGATCGTTCTAGTGCTCCATCCGGCCAGAAACCATACTGCCAGCACTGCCTATTTTGCCTTCTGGCGTTGTCGTCAGTCAGCGGGGGAACCACTCCGCTTCCTTCCTCCGCCTTGCAGCCTGACAAAATATTCAGCACTGGCAGTATGGTTTCTAACTGGATGGAACACTAGATCGGCGCGATTAAAAACATCGTAAAGCTTGCGGATGCCACCAGCTTGCCAGCGTCGTTGGTGACAGTTACCTGATTGACCACGGTTTTCCGGCCCTTGTGTATGGCGTTGGATTCTATATAGATGGTTCCGGTATTAACCCCTCTTAAGAAATTGATGCTGCTGCATTCCGTGACATTGACGGTCTCGTAGGCGTAAGTAGACATTCCTGCCGCCGTGTCGCAGAGGGAGAATAAAAAACCGCCGTGAACATTTCCGTAAAGATTTAAGGCTTTCTGAGTAATTTCCACGGAGAGCTTTGCGTGGCCCGGAGAGACCTCAAGGAGCTTAGCGTTTTCTATGCCTCCGATCGGATGAATATGTCTTAGAATGCCGTCCATTATCTCTGATCTCATGGATGCATACCTCCTTCAGGCTATACTATATCATTACAATAATCCATTTACAACGGGAAAAAGGAATTATAGGTTTTAACTATCAATTAACGGAGTTATTGCGGACAGAGCCGATTGGATGTTTCCTTCGCAACAGGCTATAATAGATTTGTCAAGATTGTTAAAAAAATATTTAACAAGAATAAATAAGCCCGCTAATAAAAAGTCAAGCCTAAATTGATGGTTTTTCAAATTATTTAAGGAGGTGATTTATGGTATCACAATAAGACCGCCATTGTAGCCGGCCTCAAAAAATAATATGCGATTATTCGGATTTGGCCTGAGCGGCTATGCGCGCTTTTACTTTGCCGTGATAAATCCGAAGAAACTTGTTGGCACCGGCTGCCATATAGACAAGATATGGCTTGCCTTCAGACCGCTTCTTGTCAAGGAGCTGATACACCCGATCATCTGCCGGAGATTTCTGAAGCAGCGATGTCATAATCAGGAATAAGGTTTTTCGCAGCCGTGACGGTCCGCATTTTGATGCCGGATAACTTTTGGAACGGAAATAACCGGATTCATTGATTTCGGGATCCACTCCGGCAAAGGCAGTCAGTGCTTCCCGGTGGGTACAGTTCTTCCGGTTTACCGGACTGAAAGTTGTATCCGTTGCGTTTGCAGAACGCCTGGTAACGCTCCGTAAATGCTTTTAGGCCAATTTTACGGACGCAGTCCACATGCCAGAAAGCTTCCGCATAATCAGGCCATTTCTCGCTGCCGTCATCACGCGCAGGGCCGGAAAATAATGAGTTCACACCGGGATAGGTCATATCCAGAAGCGAGATCAGATTTGTCAGGGCAGCGACTTTCTGCTATGTAAAAAAGTCCATCTGTGAATTAAGGGTTTTAAGTTGTGTGCGGGTAGTATCCATAGTTGAATATTGCCGTAAAGAAGCCCGGTTGTCAAGAGCATAGCGGACAATTTTCCTGGAATCAGCAGGATCCGATTTACCTTCCGTAAGGTGTTGTTGCAAAAGTTCTTGATCAGGTGTGGATTCACGGCACTGCCAAAGATCCCGGCATCATGGAGGGAATGGAGGATTGGCTCGTGATACCGACCCGTGCATTCCATGACCACCCTGGTCTCGCCATCAAGGTGTTGTATGAACCTGGAAAGGTTATTTAAGGAACTGGAAGAGTGGACAACATCGAAAGGATTTTTAAGCACAGTACCGCCAGGCTGCAGGACTGAAACGGTACTTTTGCCTTTAGAAACATCAATACCGACTGCATTTAACATAGTAAGTGATCTTTCTACAACTTAAACAATGGAAAGGTTAGTGCTAACTGGCTGTTAGGTATCTAACCACCACAAAACCTATTATAGGAGGATATAACAAATGAGCAAGTTATCAAATGAGGAATTCCAGGCGTATTTAAAGCAGATCCGTGAGCTGGCAGAGGGTCCCCTTGAGGAAATCCAGAAGGAAGTGGAAGTAACCAATAAGTTTCCTCAGGAGTTCTACGACCTGGCAATCGAGAATGATTTATACCGTTGTTCCCTTCCAGAGGAGTACGGCGGATACGGATTGAATGAGCTGGAGATTTTACAGGTTCAGGAAGAGTTCTCCAGAGGACCGGGCGGAATGAGAATGCATCTTCACTATGCGATGGATTTAAACTGGAGAATCCTGGAGGATTACGGCAGTGAAGAAGTAAAGGCAGAATATATGCCTAAGTTCCAGAACAAGGAAGTATTTACCTGTTTTGCTCTGACAGAGGCGACCGGCGGTACCGGCGCTGACTTACATACTATGGCAGTGAAAGACGGCGATTCTTACGTATTAAACGGCGAGAAGACACTGATTTCCCATACCGACTGCTGCGAATTCGCTTACGTAATTGCAGTAACCAATCCGGAATCTGATAAGAATGACAGACTGTCTGCATTCTTCGTACCGTTAGACACTCCCGGATTTGAAGTTATCAACATGCCTCATATGATGGGATGCCGGGGAGCCGGCCATGGCGAGCTGAAATTCACAGACTGCCGCATCGACAAGAAATACCTTCTGGGCAAAGAGGGACAGGGACTGGAAATTGCAATGCACTCCTTATCCGTATCCCGTGCCCATATTGCTGCCAGCAACCTGGGAATGGCACAGAGAATGCTGGAACTGTCCTTACAGTATGCCGCTGACCGCGTAACCTTCGGAAAGCCAATCGGAACCCGTCAGGCGATCCGCTGCAAGATTGCCGATATGTCCATGATGGTACACGCTCTCCGCTGCATGGTTTACGATTTTGCAAAATCTTATATGGAGAATCCAACCGGCGAATATATCGAAGAAAAAGCTGCTATGTGTAAGCTGTACAGCATCGATACAACCAGAAGAGTCAGCGATGAAATGCTGGAGATCTTCGGCGGTGTCGGATACTTTGAAGACTGCAAGTACGGCCCGGTTGAGCGTCTCTACCGTGACTGCCGCGCCATGTGGTTAGAGGAAGGCGCTCCGACCGTACAGAGAATCACAATTTCCAGAAATACCATTAAACACGGCGCTCATATCGAATACGTTGTCTAAACCGTATTAATAGGTGTTCCGGGCAACCCGCTTTGAAAACGAAGATATCTGACACAAAAGGGTCATCAGGTTCACACTCCGGACCTGTGGGCCCTTTTCCATATATGGAGGGAAAATGATGAAACCATTAGAAGGCGTAAAAGTAGTGGATTTAACCACGTATCTGGCGGCTCCTACCACGGTTCGCGTACTTGGCGAATGGGGAGCCGACTGTATCAAGATCGAATCTCATAAAGGAGATCCTGCCAGGACTCAGGGCGCCGTGTTTAACATGCCGTTTACCGACGACGAGAACCTGGCTTTTGATGTGGCAAACTTAAATAAGAAATTTATCACTCTGAACCTGAAGACGGAAAAAGGTCTGGAGATTTGTTATAAGCTTCTGGAGGAAGCGGACGTATTTGTGACCAACACGAGAACGAAATCCTTAGTGAAGCTGGGACTGGACTACGATACCTTAAAGGAGAAGTTCCCGAAACTGATTTTCGCCCAGGTCCTGGGATACGGTGAAAAGGGACCGGAAAAGGATACAGCGGGCTTCGACGTGACCTGTTACATGGCGAGAGGCGGCGTGTTCGGAACCACGGTAAACCGCGGCGACGCCCCCATGATTCCTACCAACGGTTTTGGAGATTTCCAGGTTGCCATGTCTCTGGCATCCGGCATCTGCGCGGCCCTGTACCGCAGGGAGAAAACCGGCGAGGGAGACAAGGTTACCATCGGACTGCATCACGCGGCTGTCTATGCGCTGAGCACAGGCCTGATCTCCGCACAGTATGGAAATCAGTACCCTAAGAGCAGAAAAGAAGTTTCCAATCCATTTAACAATGTATTCCGCACCAGAGACAACAAATGGGTCTGCATCTGCTGTCCGGAATATGACCGCGACTATGAGAAGATGTTCACACTCCTTGGCTGTCCGGAAATGCTGGAAAAAGAGCAGTACCGTCACTGCGCGGATGTCAACAACAACCATCTGAATAAAGACGTGACCGATGTGCTGGATGGCGCCATTGCGAAGATCGACAGAGATGACTTGATGAAGATGTTAAAGGAAAATGATATGCCGTGTGAAGCCGCGTATGAGCCGCTCGATATCTATGAGGATGAGCAGGCGTGGGCCAACGATGTGCTGACAAAGATTCCTTATCCGTCAGGCGGAAAGATCATGCCGACCAACCCGGTAGGCTTCGCATCTCTGGGAAAGCCGGACTATGTGATCGGAGGAATGCAGGGCGCGCATACGGTGGAGATTATGAAGCATCTGGGATACAGTGATGAGCAGATTGAAGAGATCATTGCCTCCAAAGCCGCAGAAGGCGCAACAGGACTGAAACCTCTGTAATGAAAAACGAACAACCAGAAAGGGGAACGTGAAAATATCATGAGCTTACTTTACACCGAAGAACAGAAAGCGCTGCTTGCTCTGGTAAGGGAGATGGCAGAAAATGAAATAAAACCTCATGTAAAGGACGCGGACGAGAAAGGGGAGTGTCCGAGAGAGCTGTTTAAATGGGGATTTGATATGGGACTTCACATGCTGGAGATCCCGGAGGAATACGGCGGAACCGGTTTGAGCTATGAGACCACCGCCATGATTTTTGAGGAGCTGGCGAAGGTGGACGCGGGTTACGCCATCACCTTCGTAACCACGTTTGTGGCGCTTAGAAATGTAATCCTTGCAGGAACGAAGGAGCAGGGACAGTATTTTGCAGATAAGATTGCCCCCGGCCGGTTTGCCGGATTTGCCCTGACGGAGCCCAATGCCGGTTCCGACCCCGCGGCTATGCGCGCCACGGCGGTGAAGGACGGGGATGAATATATTTTAAATGGAACCAAGACCTTTATCACCAACGGCGCCCTGGCGGATGTCTTCGTGGGATTCTTTAAGACGGATCCGGCGGGGGGACACAGAGGCATATCTGCTTTCATCATTGATGCGGATGCGAAGGGCGTTACTGTGGGAGCCCATGAGAACAAGATGGGTCTTAGGCTTTCCAACACCACGGATTTGATTTTCGATAATGTCCGTGTGAAGGCTTCTTCTATGGTAGGACCTGAGGGCTCCGGGTTCAAGCTGGCTTTAAACGCTCTGAACTTATCCAGAGCCTTTGTGGCCACGTTGGCTGTGGGGATCATGCAGCGGGCGCTGGATGAATCTGTTAAGTATGCGAAGGAAAGAAAACAGTTTAATACTCCTATTATTAAATTCCAGATGGTACAGCAGATGCTGGCCGATATGGCAATTAAGATTGAAGCATCCCGATGCCTCGTCAATAACACCATGCGGATGATGGATCAGGGAATCATGGTGCAGAAGGAAGGCTCTATCTGTAAGACGTTTGTGTCCGACTGCACGCAGGAGGTCACCTCCAATGCAGTCCAGATATTTGGCGGATACGGCTACAGCAAAGAGTATCCGGTGGAAAAACTTATGAGAGACTGTAAAGTGTTCCAGATATTTGAGGGAGCCAACCAGATCCAGAGAATGACGATTGCTAACGTATTAAATAAGGAATATAAGTAAAACGCGTTCGTGACGAGGAGGAATGAAGATGAATATCGTTGTTTGTATAAAACAGGTTCCGGATACCACTGAGATCAAGATCGATCCGGTGAAAAATACGCTGATTCGTACCGGCGTGCCGAGTATCATGAACCCTTTTGATAAAAATGCGCTGGAAACCGGTCTTCAGTTGAAGGACCGTTACGGCGGAAAAGTGACCGTGATTTCCATGGGACCGCCTCAGGCGAAGGCGGTGCTCCGGGAAGCGCTGGCTATGGGAGCGGATGAGGCGTATCTGGTTACCGACCGCGCTTTTGGCGGTTCCGATACGTATGCTACCAGTTATATTCTGTCTCAGGCGATTAAGAAGCTGGGCGGGTTCGATGTAATCCTGGGCGGCAAACAGGCCATCGACGGAGATACGGGACAGACGGCTCCCAGCATTGCAGAGCATCTGGGGGCAGTCAGGTTGACGTATATTCTCAATATGGAAATCGAGGGCGGCAAGGTGGTCGCCAGACGCCAGGTGGAAGAGGGCATGGAGGTCATTGAGGCCAGCCTTCCGGTGCTGTGTACCGCGACTAAGGAGAGCAACAAACCCCGATACGCTACCATTAAAGGAGTGCTTAATTCCTTAAAAGCAGAGATCGGAGAGATCACTCTGGCGAGCCTGCCGGATTCCGATACCACCAAGATGGGCTTAAAGGGCTCCCCGACAAAGGTAAAAGCAACCTTTACCCCAAAGAGAAATGCAAACTGCATGAACATTGAAGGCAATAGCCCGGCGGAGACCGCAGGGACCCTGATTGACAGGCTGACAGAGGCAAAAGTACTTTAAGGACGGCAAAAGGAGGTCGCGAGAGATGAGTTTTGATACATGTAAGGACGTATGGGTATTTATCGAATGCTTCCAGGGTCAGCCCAAAAGCGTGGGCCTTGAGCTGCTTGGCCAGGGACGAAAGCTGGCGGACGGCTTAAAGCAGAAGTTATGCGCCGTGGTCATCGCAAAGGATGTGGATGAGGCGATGAAAGAGGCCGGAGAGTACGGCGCGGATAAGATATATGTGGTAAAGGGAGACGAATACGAGAATTACTCCGCTGACGCTTATGGAAATGTATTCTTGAAGCTCTGCGAAAAGTATGATCCCAATACGATTCTGGTGGGAGCAACCGTAAACGGCAGGGATTTGGGCTCTAAGATTGCAGTCAGCCTGCGTACGGGGCTGACCGCGGACTGTACGGCGCTGAGCGTCGATGAGGAGAGCGGAAATGTGGTCTGGGAACGGCCTGCATTTGGCGGAAATCTTTACGCACAGATCCTGTGCAGCGAGACAAGGCCGCAGATGGGAACCTGCAGACCTGGCGCGTTTAAGAAGCCGGAAAGGATTCCGAATAACAAGCCGGAGATCATCATGGAATCAATCCACACGCCGGAAAGCGAGATCAGGACTAAGGTAATTGATTTCATTAAAGCGTGTGAGGACAACGATATTCCGCTTCAGGACGCGGAGGTGATCGTATCCGGTGGCCGCGGCATGAAGAACGGAGAGAATTTCAAAGTCTTAAAGGAACTGGCAGACGTACTTGGCGGAACGGTCGGCTGCTCCAGAGCGGCGGTTGACTCCGGCTGGATGCCGCAGTCCAAACAGGTTGGGCAGACGGGAACCACGGTAACTCCGAAGATCTACTTCGCCTGCGCCATCTCCGGCGCTGTCCAGCATGTGGCGGGCATGAGCGGCTCCGGGACCATTGTGGCAATTAATAAGGACGATACGGCGCCGATCTTTGAGGTGGCGGATTACGGCATCGTAGGCGACGTGTTTGAGATTGTTCCGGCTCTTGTGAAGGAGTTAAAGGCAAGGCAGCAGGGATGATGAAAGTTTTCACAGGGCATAACCGCAGTACATGCGCTGAAGGCAGGCGTGGTCCGGCAGGATGCGCGCAAAAAGGTATAGGAGACGGGGCATGATTGATGAGATGAAGATCAATGCCATCCAGCGGGAAAAGTATCTTTCCAAAGGTTACTGGAAGGATATCACGCTGCTGGACTGTTGGAAAGAATCCGTGAAGAAGTATTCCGAACGGGAATATGTGGTGGATGACAGGGGGAATCGGTATACCTACCGGCAGATGGATGAGGCCGCGTCGAAAGTGGCGGCCTTTCTCCGGAAGCAGGGTGTTTTGCCGGGAGACGCGGTATCGTTCCAGCTCCCAATCTGGAGCGAGTTCGTGGTGGTGACTATCGCCTGCTTTATGACCGGGGCCGTAGCCCATCCCATCGCCATGTCCTATGAGGAAAAGGAACTGATACGGAGCATGAATTTAACGGAGTCAAAGGTTTACTTCGGACCCTCCTTTTTTCATAAGACGGATTATGCGAGCCGGATTCTGGCTGTGAGAGAACGCATTCCGTCGCTGTCCTGCGTCGTCATCGTGGGCGGTGAAAAGCCGGAGGCCGGCGGGGTATTGGCGTTTGAGGAAATTCTGGACCGATGGGATGCAAAGACTGGGCGGACGGATACGGAACATGCGGAGACGGACCAGAGGGAAACAGACCAGACAGAAACAGACCAGAGGGAAACAGATCAGACGGAAACAGACCGGACGGAGACAGAGAGCGGGCGGACAGGAGAGGATCTGGCGCTGATTCTCTGCACCTCAGGGACGACCAGCGGGACGAAGGGAGTACTGCTTACCCACAATAATATCCGTTACAGCGAGGAGGTATTTACCAGAGAACTGGGACTGACCTGTGAGGACATCATGTTTATGCCCGCGCCGTTAAACCACGCAACGGGCTTCCATCACGGGCTGATAACCCCCATGCTGATCGGGGCGAAGGTGGTGCTTCAGCAGAAGTACCGCTGCCGGGAGGCCATTGATCTGATGAACCGGGAGCGGTGCACCTTCTCCATGGGCGCTACGCCATTTATCTATGACATTCTCCGGGAACTGGAGAACGGCGGCGGAGAACTGCCGTTTCTGAAGCTTTACCTCTGCGGCGGCGCTCCGGTGCCGGGATATATGGTACAGAAGGCGTGGAGCTTCGGAATCCTGCTCTGTGAGGTCTACGGCTCGACGGAAAGCGTCCCCCACGTGTTTGTACGGCCCGATGAGGCGCTGGAATTAAACGGGACCACTTCCGGACGTCCGATGGAAGGCGTTGAAATCCGCGTCGTGGACGACGAGGGAAACGACGTGCCGCCGGGAGTACCGGGAGAAGAGCTTTCCAGAGGTCCCAATGTGTTTGTGGGATATTTAAAGGATAAGAAGATTACGGATGGCGCGCTGGATGACGACGGGTGGTTTCACAGCGGGGATCTGTGCGTAAGGGATGAAGCCGGCAATATTCACATTATTGGACGAAAGAAAGATATGATCGTCCGCGGCGGAGAGAATTTGAATTCCAACGAGATTAATGACTGGCTGGAAGGCTGCCCGGGAATGGGCGACCATACGGTGATCGGAATGCCGGATGACCGGCTGGGCGAGAGAATCTGCGCCTTTGCCGTGCCGCTGCCGGGATTTGAACATCTGAAGCTGGAGGACGTGACCGGCTGGCTCTGCCAGAACGGAGTCCCGAAACGGTTTTGGCCGGAGAGGCTGGAGCTGATCGACCGTATTCCCCACACGGGCAGCGGAAAGGTGAAAAAGTATCTGTTAAAAGAGGAACTGGAAAAAAGAATGAAGGGTTGATATCGCAATGATTGAGCAGAAATTTGGACCGAGAAGGTGCCGGGATACCCGAAAACCACGCGCGGATCAGTGTCCGGATGTTGTATTTTATCGCTGCAGAAGCTGTAACAGCTTATTTCCAGTTACCGGAGGCCAGGCGCTTTTAGAGAAGAAAATTCTCTGCTGCAATGAGGAAGCAGAGCGCCTGGCGCCAACGGATGCCCAAGGGGCAAAGGAGCTTTTGGAACTGAGCTACCAGATTACGGGCGGCTATAACGACAACGCCGTAAAGGTATCCTGGAAGACGAAAAGGCAGGAATGCGTTCCGCAGTGGATTTATCTGAAGACCTTCACCGGCGGTTATTTAAAATACGTGATGAAGGAAAAACGTTCCCCCATGGTATTTGCACTGGCAGATACGGATGCGTTCTGCTACTGTGATGAAGATCCCTGCCTGGAATGTGTGTTTCGCTGTAAAAGGGGTTTTGCGGTTTACGCATATTCTGAGGGAACGGGGCTTTTGGAAATGCCGTTGGACCGAATGACGGCCCACTGGCAGACACGAGAAAAGGAAACGGAAAAGTAGGGGGGAATACGTGAATCATGCCCAGCTTTTTAACAATAAGAAAACGCTGTGCTGGGCGGTAGTTCTCTCGGTGATTGTAAACTGGATTTTCCTGTAGATGAACGCCGTCAATCTGGCGGGAAACTACAGCGCGGTATACGATGGCTGGGCAAACGGAAAAGCCGTATATATAATTTTGGTGGTACAGAACGGCTGGGCGGGCGGCGCTGTCAAGGCTATTTCCCTGACGCCGCTTACCGTAGCAATCTTTTTCGCAGCAATCTCCACGGCGATCAACTATGCGCAGGGCTTTAACGACCGTGTTCTGAACGGGTATCAGAAAAGGACCGGGGAAGATCCGGAGGTTTCCAAAGCTAAACGCAACCGGCGGGGAGCTGTCCTTACCTTTGTCTATATCTGTCTTACCTGGGTGATTTCCCAGGCAGGGCTTACGGCACTGGTATCCAAGGGACTGACCGCGGCATCCTATATCAATTTATTCACCCCCATCCTTCCCACGGTGATGAATGTGATAATCGGATGGCCGGACGGAGCGTATGACAGCGGCAGGAAGGTGCAGGCCGGAACTGAAAAATAAATGATGGAGGTATTTTTATGTTAGCAACAGTGGGTCTTATTTTTGCCATTGCTCTCCTGGTGGTTATGATCATCAAGGGGATTGACATGATAACTGCTACCGTAATTACGGCGGTAATTATCTTATTAAGCAGTCAGCTCAGCCTGTCCGACGGTCTTCTTACCACATTCTCCGGCGGCGCCGGTGGTTTCGTAACTTCCTGGTTCCTGATTCTGGGTATGGGAGGCATCTTCGGACAACTGGTGCTGGAAACCGGGCTGGCAACGAAAATAGCCAAATGGCTGACACAGAAGCTGGGAGCTAAGATGGTTGGTCTGGTTATATTGATCTGTACTTTTTTTATCACACTTTTAGGCATCAATGGATATATCATGGTGTTTGTACTGTATCCGATCGCAGATAATCTGCTCCGTGAAAATAAGATGGACCGCAGGCTGCTTCCGTTCATGCTTCTGGGGGGCGGAGCTTCCGCCAATGGATTCATGTACACCCTGGATATCTGTAACGTACTGCCCAGCGGTTATCTGGGAACGTCTCTGGGATCGGCGCCTTTCTTATCGCTTGTGTTTACCGTAATCGTGGCTGTGTGCTACTTCGTATATTTCAACTATGCCCAGGCCCAGAGCCACAAAAAACATACGAATGAAGAACTGCTGGCCATGTATGCCGACTCCAATAAGATTATGAGCGATGAAGAACTTCCTGGTATCGGAATGTCGGTGCTTCCGTTCGTTGTAGTGTTTGGCATTGTAGTGGCTACCTCCAGCTGGGGAACCTCCACGAGTATCCTGTTTTCTTTGACCGTGGGCATTCTGCTGATTATAGCGACACAGTTTAAGCATATTGAAAATATTAAATCCTCCGCGAAAACGGGCGCAGGATCAGGACTGAATTCTATGCTGACGGTTGCGGCGGTTATGGGACTTTCCAAGGTGCTCAGTCTGTCGCCTGCGTTTAAAGAACTGCAGCAGGCCGTTTTGGCCATGAATATGCCGGTGTATTTAAAGGCTTATTTCGGAACCGCGGTACTGACTGGTCTGACCGGATCCGCAATCTCCGGCGAAACCATATTCCTGGAGAGCTTCGGCCAGGCGTTTGTGGATATGGGAGTCAATGTCCAGGCTCTTCACAGAATCGTGGCAGAGTCGGCCCTGATTTTAAATAAGCTGCCTAACTCCTCCGTGGCGATTCTTACAATGTCCATCTGCGGGTGTAGCTTAAAGGAGAGCTATAAGCACGTGATTCTGGGAACCATGATTCCAGCGGCTGTAGCGGGTCTGGTTATCGCTTTGATGGCTACCTTTGGTATTACATTTTAAGAATTGTGAGTATGGAAAAAGGAACCGTTCCTCTGGTTCAGAGAGCAGAGGACGGTTCCTTTTTTGCGTTTTGTGTGACAGCTATGCGGCAGGTGTGAAGGAATCTTACTCCGGCATATTTAAGCAATGGGCGACCATGAAGTTCGCAAAGGCTTCCACGGCTGAAGTGATGAAGTTTTTACTGCTGTATACCATATAAATCATGCGGGTATCTTTTGGAACATCAAGAAGCCGGACCTTGGAAAGATTACTGAACTGCCTCAAAAAGGGGGTATCTGCCACAATGGCCACTTTTGAGGAGTTGGAAATCCTGCCGGCAATGGAGATTTCGTCGTCATAGGAATAGACGGCCTCCACTCCTTTTTTTTTCAGCAGCTTGTGGACGACCTTGCCGATGGGGATTGTATCCCGGTAGGTGGTCAATCTGTAACCATTTAAGTCAGACAGATACATGGCGCCGCGGTCTGCCAGCGGATGGTTGTTCTGGACAATGGCGATTAGTTCCTGATAGGTGATGGGGACGAAGACCAGGTCGGGCATGTCGTCCACCATGGAACAGAAGCCGATGTCATATTTACCGCCGGAAACGCCCTGAGCCACCTCAATGGACATTCCATGATAGATATTAATCGTGGTTAGCGGATTCTTCTCGTGATAAAGCTCCAGCGCTTCCGGTAAAAAGTCACCTAACAGGGTGGGGATGCATCCGATATCGATAGAGCCGCTGATATGACCTGATTTCTCCTTGATCAGAGAGA
The DNA here is from genome assembly GCF_020297485.1 of Enterocloster clostridioformis. Taxonomy (NCBI): domain Bacteria; kingdom Bacillati; phylum Bacillota; class Clostridia; order Lachnospirales; family Lachnospiraceae; genus Enterocloster; species Enterocloster clostridioformis. The sequence goes on along the minus strand of NZ_JAIWZC010000002.1, from coordinate 429,269 downwards.
TGCCGTGCTCCAGGATACCTAAGGATTCGCTGACGTACTGGTAAAATTCTTTCCCGTATTTGGTAAGCTGGATATTACGCCCCTTTTTCTGGAAAAGGGATACCCCAAGTTCTTTTTCCAGGGATGCGATGGAATCGCTTAAGCTGGGCTGCGTAATATAAAGTGCCTTGGCTGCCTCCGTATAATGCTGGACTTCAGCCAGTTTTCGAAAATAGTATAGTTGTGGTAAGTTCATAATACACTCCAATAAATTGATATACTTATTATACAGGATGAACAAAGAAAATGCCAGTAAACAGCGAAAAAATTCCGGCTGTATTCTAATTACAGTCAGAAAATCTAATTTACATTTGTCCGAAAAATTACAATGGAGGTCAATTTATCACAATCTATTTCAGGAGACGATTTCCTATTCTGACCGCCATATGAGTCCACGCAATCTCTATCTGATCCGGCAGCCGGGACGCAGTCTGATGGTGGATACCTCTTTTCGGTTTGAACAGGATTAGGAGATACCGCGCGGTATGGTGGAGGCGCTTGGAGTGTCCTATAAGGATCTGGACGTGTTTATTACCCACGACCATCCGGACCATATGGGGCTGAACGTCTTCAACGGTCAATCCAAATGCCTCCAGGATCAGCCCTATGATACTATCCGATTTCTGACAGGGCCCTATCTTTATGTACGCCTCTCCAGAATATGGAAGTAACATCATCTATGCGTTGATTGCCACCGGGAATTTGCAATTACAAGCCTTGTTACAGGCGGGATGATACCGCTTTCAGAGGTAAAAGACGAGACATTTGCCAGCGGAATGCTGAGGCAGGGGACCTGGTATCCGCCACGAACCCGGCAGGTAATGAGCGCCGGTATGAGTACGATGACAGCCATGCCATGACGGCCTGGTACGATGAGAACGGGAACTGTATCACGAAGAACATGTATGATGACAAGCACCGCGTGGTGGTCCGGTAAAGAAGAACAAGTATTTAATGCGTATGACATCGAAGAATATCCAAAATCAGAAGCAGGGGATAGGTATGTGTAACAAGAATAATAATACCAAGACACAGCAGATAAATCGGGCTGCAATTCCAATGAAAACAGCCTAAAAAGTAATCAAAAAAGGTAATCAAAATCCTAAAAAGGTTATCAAGCATTTCTAAAAAGAAAATGCCGGAATTCCTTATAAAATAAGGAAAAACCGACATCATTCAGCATGGAGCTGAGGGGAATCGAACCCCTGTCCGAAAATCAATTCCCTGTTCTTCTACTATCATAGTCCTTTATTTGACATTCCCTCTGCCATCAGAGAAAGGACACCCGGATGGTTTCAGTAGCTTCATCATACGCCCATATGCTCAAAGCTTTGCATACGTCGTTTCCCACATAGTCGATGCCAGGGTCTTAAAGTGCGGGTGCTCTAAGTCTGACAGCTGCCATTAGGCAGCGATTGCTAATTCGTCGTTAGCGTTTATATTTATTTTTGCCATTTAACCCATCGCATGGGGATAGCTTCACCAGCTGCATGACCCCCGTCGAAACCAGTACAACCCCTGAATATTCAGTGCTGCGCTTATCTGGTATGCTAACGAAATCCCGCGCTCACTCTATATTAGCAGTTTCCGGCGCCGCTGTCAAGGGCAGTGACAAAATATAGACAGGCAGGATACGGAGATAGCGGAAAGTTATAGCAAGAGCAGCAGGCATTGCCAGAAATAAATTCGTAGAAACTTTGTAATGAAACATACCTCTATAATTAAGAGAAAAGAAATACCAGAATTCTCTCTTTCTGGTAGTATAAGGATAGGGCATATTAGTACGCCTGTATCATATGAATGGATTCCGATGAAAACAGAAAAGAGGGAGGCAATTATGAAACATTTTATGAAGAGGACAGTATACACAGCGGGTATCAGCGCGGCAGTGGCCGCCGCAGCCTTAGGGCTGGGCGGATGTGCGGCAGGGACGCAGATGCCGGACACGTTGAAGGTACAGAATGTAGATGCCGCAGAGAATGTGATTACGGTGACAGGGCGTGAGGAGGTAAAGGTGGTGCCGGACATGGCCCGGATTGAATATGCCGTCTATACCAGGGAGGATACGGCCGCTGCCTGCCAGGAGAAGAATGCCAGTGACCTGAACGCAGCCATTGAGACATTAAAGGGCCTGGGAGTGGAAGAAACTTCCATACAGACATCTTCCTATGGTCTGAGTCCTATCCGCAATTGGAATTCGGATAAACAGGAGATAATCGGATATGAGATGACGACCAATTTGACAGTATCCGACATACCTATTGACAATGCAGGAACCATCATCACAAAGTCAGTGGCCGCGGGAGTCAACGGTATTAATTCCGTCAGCTATTTTTCCAGCAGCTATGATGCCAGCTATCAGGAGGCGCTGAAGGGAGCCATGGCCGTGGCCCAGGCCAAAGCACAGGCTCTGGCGGAGGCCGGCGCAAAGACATTGGCCGGTGTGGTCCATGTGGAGGAATTCGGCTATCAGCCGGATACCAGATATGCTTCCTATAATTCGGGGGGTTCTGCCAAGATGTCAGCTGTGGCTTTGGAAGATGCAGGCGCTCCTGTAATGCCGGGCCAGGTCAGTGTGGAAGCCCAGGTGACGGTTTCATATGAGCTGAATGAGTAGGTTATATATAAACCGGCTGAATAGAAAACAAGTGAAATAACGCCTTGTGTATACCCCGGAAATTGTATCATATAGCAGCATGTGGTACTGTTTCTGGGGATATTTGTCATTGATATTTGTTCTAACAACTCTGATTGTCTCAAAAAAGCCCGGAAATACGAGCAAATCATGGGATAAGGACACCGAATTTACTACCCATTTACTACATTCGGAGGGAGCCTTGACACGCTGTCCTTTCCTATGAAGCCTACTATCCCAAACAGCGCACATCGAAAAATCGAATACAACACCGCAGATGGCGGCGTTCTCTTTTCCCTTTGGGGAGATCAGGACGCCGCTTTTTTGCGCCCAAATAGAGAAAGGAGCGACCGCCTATGTACTTTACTTCCGGCAGTGACCGGGCCTTTGAACAGCTCATGCAGACGAGGCCGGGCGCAGATCATTTTGACAGCGGCGAGGCCGGAGCGCCGCAGGACTGCGGCACTTGCCGCTTTTACCGCCCGCACTGGAAATATCAGTTTTGCATCTACGCAGAATGCCCTTACCAGCCGGGCAAGCTCACCGCCCTTGACGGCGCGGTGAAATTCCAAGTGAAAGGAGCTGATGACGAGATGGCAGTTTTTCGCGTGGAGAAAAACCAGGGCTACACGGTGATGTCCAACCACCACCTGCGGAACAAGGACTTGTCCCTGAAAGCCAAGGGCCTGCTGTCGCAAATGCTGTCCTTACCGGAGGATTGGGACTTTACGCTGAAAGGCTTATCCCTCATCAACCGGGAACAGATTGACGCGATCCGGGCGGCTGTCCAGGAGCTGGAACAGGCCGGGTATATCGTCCGTTCCCGTGAGAGAGACAGACAGGGGCGGCTTCGCGGGGCGGATTACATCATTTACGAGCATCCCCAGCCTGTGCCGGATTCACCTACATTGGAAAATCCAACATTGGATAATCCAACGCAGGAAAAGCCTACGCAGGAAAAACCAACGCAATTAAATAAAGATAAACAAACTAAAGACCCATTAACTACGGATGGATTAACTACCGATTCCATTCCTATCCTTTCCCCTCCCTCTCCTTTGGGGAAAACAGCGGCTGCGCCGCCGGAACGGAAAGGACCGGGAGCGAAGTCACAGAGCGCCGTAGCGGTTTATCGGGAAATTATCATGGACAACATCGAGTATTCCCATCTGGTGCAGAACACCCGACTTGACCGGGAGCTGTTGGATGAAATCGTGGACTTGCTGGTGGAAACCGTATGCAGCGCCCGAACGACTATCCGCATTGCCGGGGACGATTACCCCGCCGAGCTGGTGAAATCCAAGCTGATGAAGCTAAACAGTTCCCACATGGAGTTTGTCTTTGACTGTATCAGCAAAAACACCACGGAAATCCGAAATATCAAGAAATATCTGCTGGCGGCTCTGTTCAACGCCCCAAGCACCATCAACGGCTATTACACGGCACTGGTGGCCCACGATATGAACACCGGCAAAATCTGAAAAAGGAGGACAGCCCTATGAAACAGGGAACTTTGATTTTTGACGAGCAGGCAGACCGCTATGACATCCGTTTTGACCTTTCGGACTACTACGGCGGCCTGCACTGCGGAGAAATCTTTGATGTACTGGTAGGCGGCAGATGGAGGCCCACCCGCATAGAAATGGCTGACAACTGGTATCTGGTGGGTATCCGCACCGACGACCTCTCCGGCCTGCGGGTGCGGATCTAAGCTGTACTGCCTGCCTGCTTTGACTTTCCAAAGGAGGGATAGCAGTTGCAGGAAGAAATCGAACAGAAAACCATCGCATTAGCGGTTAAGACAGGCAAGCTCACCGGCCAGGTATTGCAGGCGGCCATGAAGAAATTTCTGGCTGCCCGTCAAACAGCCAAGAGTAACCCCCACCAAGGCAGACAGAGCTTGCGGCAGCTCAAAAAGGGCGGTTGCGCCCTGTCCAATATTGAAATCACCGATGCCAACATCGGACTGTTTCGGCCCTGCGCCAAGAAATACGGAATTGATTTCACCCTGCGGAAAGACCGCACCACCCATCCGCCCCGGTATATCGTGATTTTCAAATCCAAGCAGGCGGACAATCTGGAACAGGCGTTCAAGGAGTTCACGGCCAAGAAGCTCAAACAACAGGAACGCCCCTCCATCCGAAAGACCCTATCCGCCCTGAAACAAAAGGCTGCGGCCAAGACGCAGCAGCGGGCCAAGGAGAAAGTCAAGGAAAGGGGGCTGTCACGATGAAGCCGGAAATGAAAAAGCTGATAATCGCCAACCTGCCCTACCTGCTGTTTGTTTACCTGTTCGGCAAGCTGGGACAGACCTACCGGCTGGCGGCTGGGGCGGACTTGTCGGAAAAGCTGCTGCACCTTGCGGACGGCTTTTCTTTTGCCTTTGAAAGCGCCGCCCCCAGCTTCCACCTGTTCGATCTGGCGGTGGGTGTGGCCGGTGCGGTGGCATTGCGTCTGATGGTGTACTGCAAGAGCAAGAACGCCAAGAAATACCGCAAAGGCGTAGAATACGGCAGTGCCCGTTGGGGCGGCCCCAAAGATATCGCCCCGTACATCGACCCGGTGTTTGATAACAACATTCTCCTGACCCAGACGGAACGCCTCACCATGAACAACCGCCCCAAAGACCCCAAGACCGCCCGGAACAAAAACGTGCTGGTCATCGGAGGTTCCGGCAGCGGCAAGACACGATTTTTTGTGAAGCCGAACCTGATGCAGTGTACCTCTAAGCTCTATCCGGTTAGCTTCATTGTCACCGATCCGAAAGGGGGCCTGATCGGTGAGGTGGGCCAGCTCCTTGTGCGAAGCGGCTACCGGGTCAAAGTGCTGAATACCATCAATTTTTCCAAGAGTATGCGGTACAACCCATTCCGCTACATTCATTCGGAAAAAGACATCTTAAAACTGGTCAACACCCTGATTTGCAACACCAAGGGAGAGGGCGAAAAAAGCGCCGAAGATTTTTGGGTGAAGTCGGAACGTCTGTTGTATTCGGCCCTCATTGGCTACATCTGGTACGAAGCGCCGGACGATGAAATGAATTTCACGACGCTGCTTGAAATGATCAACGCAAGCGAAGCCCGCGAGGACGACCCGGAATTTCAATCCCCGGTAGACCAGATGTTTGAACGGCTGGAAGAAAAAGACCCGGAACACTTTGCGGTGCGCCAGTACAAAAAATTCCTGTTGTCGGCAGGCAAGACCCGCAGTTCCATTTTGATTAGCTGCGGGGCCAGATTAGCGCCATTTGACATCCGGGAAGTGCGAGAGCTGATGGAGGACGACGAGCTGGAGCTTGACACCATCGGGGATGAAAAAACGGCCCTGTTCCTCATTATGAGCGACACGGACGCGACCTTTAACTTCATTCTTGCCATGGTGCAGAGCCAGCTTATCAACCTCTTATGCGACCGGGCCGACGACAAATACGGCGGGCGGCTGCCCGTCCATGTGCGGATGATTCTGGACGAGTTTGCCAACATCGGCCAGATTCCCAACTTTGACAAGCTGATCGCCACTATCCGAAGCCGGGAAATCTCGGCTTCTATCATTTTGCAGAGCCAGTCACAGCTAAAGGCCATCTACAAGGATGCCGCGGAAATCATTTCCGACAACTGCGACTGTACGCTTTTCCTGAGTGGAAGAGGTAAAAACGCCAAGGAGATCGCGGATGTGCTGGGCAAGGAAACCATTGACAGCTATAACCAAAGCGAGAACCGGGGCGCGCAGACCTCCCACGGACTGAACTACCAAAAACTCGGAAAGGAGCTGATGAGCCAGGACGAAATCGCAACGATGGACGGAGGCAAGTGTATTTTGCAGGTACGCGGGGTGAGGCCGTTTTTCAGTGAGAAGTACGATATTACACGCCACCCCCGCTACAAATACCTCTCGGATGCCGACAAACAGAACACCTTTGATGTGGACAGGTACTTGTCATCCCTGCGCCGGAAAAAACGGCGCGTAGTGTCGGAGGATGAACCCTTTGACCTTTACGATATCGACCTGTCGGACGAAGATTTGGCCGCCCAGTGAAGCGGCTTTTTTCCTGTAATCAATCAAATTTGTTCGCCGGAAACCGGCAGAAAGTGAGGCATATATGGAATTTTTCAATAGTGCAGTGGATACGTTACAGACCATCGTTGTGGGCCTGGGCGGGGCGCTCTGTGTATGGGGCGGCGTCAATCTGTTGGAGGGATACGGGGCCGACAACCCCGCCAGCAATGCTCATGTGTCGTAAAGAAACACAGAAAAATTTGATAGACAGTCCTACTATATCCGTAAAAAAATGTTTACAAATGGAGCGCACAGAGTTATACTTGTTGTGGGAATGAAGTTCTCCCTTGGGAAACCTAAACCGCTTTTTAAGCTGATGACTTCTGCGATTTTTCGGACGCAGATGTTGTCAGCTTTTTTGCGTCCAAAGGAGGAATATTCATGTTAACATCGCTGGCTTTCATTTTTCTTGTCGGGTTGTCAATGGCTGCAATTTGCCAAAGGCTCAAATTGCCCCGCATTATCGGTATGTTAATTACAGGTATTGTGTTGGGACCCTATGTTCTTGACCTGCTCGACCCGTCTATCCTATCTATCTCCGCAGATTTGCGGCAAATGGCACTAATTATTATCTTGCTCAAGGCAGGGCTTTCTCTCAATCTGTCTGATTTGAAAAAAGTGGGACGGCCCGCAATTATGATGTCTTGCGTACCGGCAAGCTGCGAAATATTGGCCTTCGTTCTTTTTGCACCGTACATTTTAGGGATCACAAGAATAGAGGCTGCTGTCATGGGTGCAGTTCTCGGTGCGGTTTCTCCGGCAGTAGTTGTACCACGGATGGTACAGCTTATGGACACAAAATACGGAACCGACAAAAGTATCCCGCAGCTTATCATGGCTGGGGCATCCTGCGACGATATTTATGTGATTGTGCTGTTTTCAACTTTTGTCAGTATGGCACAGGGCGGCAGCGCCAATCTTATGGACTTCGTTAACATACCGGTTTCTATTATTTTGGGTATTGTTTTAGGGGCGATTACAGGATTTCTGCTCAGCATGTTTTTTGAAACGGCCTACGCACATAAGCATTATGTTCGGAACAGCATGAAAGTGATTGTTGTTTTGGGTGTATCATTCCTGCTCATGGCGATTGAAACTTGGTTAGAGGGTATCATATCGGTATCTGGACTGCTGGCTGTTGTGAGTATGGCATGTGTACTCAAAATAAAAAGCATTGCCTTTGTATCTAAGCGTTTGTCTGAAAAGTTTGGGAAACTTTGGCTGGCAGCAGAAGTACTGCTTTTTGTGCTGGTAGGTGCTGCTGTTGACATTCGCTATACCATGAATGCAGGGATTGCGGCGGTGTTGATGATTTTTATTGCCCTCGCTTTCCGGTCGGCAGGCGTTGCACTTTGCTTGATAAGAACGCCGTTAACAGTGAGAGAACGCCTTTTCTGTATGATTGCCTACCTTCCGAAAGCCACTGTCCAAGCAGCGATTGGTTCCGTTCCCCTTGCTATGGGACTACCTTGTGGCCAAATCGTTCTGTCTGTTGCTGTCCTTGCTATTCTAATTACAGCTCCTTTAGGTGCATTAGGAATGGATATAAGCTATAAGCGTCTGCTGAAAAGAGAGGGACGGTTGTGAAGGTATGAAGATATACCGAGAAAACTGCGGTACAGTTTTTTTGAAGGGGCAGCACAGTTGCATAATAGAAACAGTAGAAGGAATAAATGAAATATTTATCACCGTATCAGCGGGAAAACTTCGGCTTAATCATGGATGTTTTACTCCCGACGGAGGAACATGGCTTTCTGCCCCGGCTGGAGAAAGAAAAGCGCATTACAACTTAGAAGCTCCACAAAAATATCACATCATTGTCGATATTCAAAAATCATTTGGACGGTTGGATAGAATTAATATTGTAAATTTAAGGCTCTTAAAATCAGCCATGTTTCAATATGAAGTCGTTAAGCCTTGTTTTAACAGCAAATAGCAAAGCCAGCCGAGCCAGTCAACGGTCAAGATGAACGGCGCATACGCGCCGCCGTTGACAGCCCCGCCCGCCTTTGCTGGTAGGCAATCAAGGGGGCGACAGCAAGGAGTGCTGCCGCCCCGCACTATTATCAGAGAGGGGGAATTTCCATGACCGACCAGATAGCCTATCAAGAATATATCCAGCGCAGGTACAGCGCCTTTTGCAAGACTGTTATCCGCTGCGCCGCCCTGGACAAGATTTTGCAGCTTAAACGGCAATGGGAACGGCAAGTTTCCCTTGACTATCTGATGAACGAGAAGTTTGTCCAGTTTGCCGCGCCGGAGCCGGACGAGGAATACCCCTTTACCGTCTGCGGTCAGACCGTCCTGCTCTGCAACGCCGCCCTTGCCGCCGCGCTTTCTGTCCTGCCGGAACAGACGCAGGAAGAAATCCTGCGTTATTACTTTCTGCGCCAGCCGCAGCGAGTGATCGGCGCGCACATTGGCCGGTCACGCAGCACAGCGGGGCGGCATATCCAGCTTGCCTTGCAGCGGTTAAGGCAGCTCATGGAGGGAAACGACCATGAGTAAACTTCTCCCCTATGAAACAATCGTTAAAGCCCATGAGGGCGACCCGGACGCAATCGACACGGTTCTTTCCCACTACGCCGGATATATCCGCTACTTCTCCAAAATAAACGGACAGGTCAACTCCGAGGTGGAGGACTATGTGAAGCAGCGGCTCATTGCCGCGCTGTTCAAATTTCGCTTTGACCGTTGAGTTATATCCAATGTCAGACAAGAAAAAAATCAAGCTGATTTTCAAACCGTCTCATTGCATGGAATAATCTGCTCCACTATAATTAAGGCAGGAGGTGTTGAGAGATGGCGAATGAAGATAAAAAAGATTTTAATGCCATGCTACATGATAGCAAGGATATGCCTAAATTTCAGATTATTACCGACCAGAAAAGCATTGAGAAATATGGCGGAAGCAGAATGTATTTTGCCCCACCAATCGAATATGATAAAGTGATGAAACTAATTCCTTATGGCAAAGTAATCACTGTCGGAAAAATCCGTGAATATTTTGCTAAACTGAATGGAGCGGATTTCACAGAGCCTATTACAGCCGGGATTTTTGTATCTATTGCAGCATGGGCGAGTTACCAGCGTTCTGAAGATGAAACCCCGTATTGGCGAACCTTAAAGGCAAACGGGGAATTGAACGCAAAATATCCCGGCGGTGTAGAGGCACAAAAGGAAAAGTTGGAAGCGGAAGGCCACACAATTATTCAGAAAGGACGCACAAATATAAAGTATTTTGTAAAGGACTATGAAAGTATTCTTTTTGATTTGAGATGAGAAGTTTTTATTTGCTAAACGCGTTATCGTCATACCAGCCAGCCCTAAACTTTCAAAACTGAATACCAGCCGCCACCGGCGACCAGCGAAAGCAGTAAGTCTGAAAAAGATTTGCTGCTTTTTTTGTTGCCCGTTCTGGCTCCCGGCCATTTTGCCCCCTGCCGGTTGTAGTAGTAAATGAGGGGAGAAATTTTCCCGCCCGGATATTTGGCATTTTCAAAATCTCTCCGTTGTAGGAAGTGAAAGCAAAATTTTTCTGTCCCGCCGGTTGCCAAAATCCCCGTTCCCGGATTACTAAGGCAAAAGAAATTTTGAAAAATCTCTGTCCAGCGGGTAGCTGACGGCTTTTCAAATGTATCTTTAGCGGAAAAGAAAAATAGCGCAGCCAGCGGGTAGCAAAGCCCCTCTGCGGAGTAATATTGGCGAAAGAAAAAAGGCAGCGAACAGCGGGCTGAAAGCCCCGCCCTGTTCGCTCTATGTACGGAAAAGCCCGGACAGGGCCAGTCTGCGGCTTACTTAGAGCAAGTTTCTACCACGGTGCCAAAATCCGCAATTCTGCGGTTTTGCCCCTCGCGGGAAACTTGTTGGGGAGTGCCTTCCCCAAACCCTGCTATGCGGCTTGCGCCGCTTATCCCCGCCGCGCTCATGCGGCAAGAAAGGAGGTCACGACCATGCGAAAAAAATACAACACACCCCACCGCAGCCGCGTTGTGAAAACCCGGCTGACCGAAGATGAATACGCCGACTTCACAGCGCGGCTTGCGCCCTATGGTATCAGCCAGTCGGAATTTCTCCGGCAGGCGATCCGGCGTACCACCATACGCCCCGTACTCCATGTGTCGTCGGTCAATGACGAACTGCTCTCCGCTGTCGGGAAGCTCGCAGCCGAGTACGGCAGGATCGGCGGCAACCTCAACCAGATTGCCCGGTATCTGAACGAGTACGGCGCGCCCTATCATGCGTTGTCCGGCGAGGTACGCGCCGCCATAGCCGACCTTGCCGCCCTCAAGTATGAAGTCTTAAAGAAAGTAGGTGACGCGGTTGGCAACACTCAAACATATCAACTCTAAAAACGCCGACTACGGAGCCGCCGAACAATACCTGCTCTTTGAGCATGACGAATTTACCATGAAGCCCGTCCTTGATGAAACCGGCAGGCTTATCCCCCGCGAGGACTACCGGCTGTCTACGCTGAACTGCGGCGGGGAGGATTTTGCCGTTGCGTGTATGCGGGCCAATCTCCGCTATGAGAAAAACCAGCGGCGGGAAGATGTGAAAAGCCACCACTACATCATCAGCTTTGACCCGCGGGACGGGCCGGACAACGGCCTGACCGTAGACCGGGCGCAGGCGTTGGGGGAGCAATTCTGTAAAGAACATTTCCCCGGCCACCAAGCCCTTGTCTGCACCCACCCGGACGGGCATAACCACAGCGGCAACATTCATGTGCATATCGTCATAAACAGCCTGCGGATTGAGGAAGTGCCGTTCCTGCCCTACATGGACAGGCCAGCCGACACGAAAGCCGGCTGCAAGCACCGATGTACCGACGCTGCCCTGCGCTACTTCAAATCCGAAGTCATGGAGATGTGCCACCGGGAGGGGCTTTACCAAATCGACCTCTTGAACGGCAGCAAGAACCGCATCACCGACCGGGAGTATTGGGCGCAGAAAAAGGGACAAGCCGCGCTGGACAAGCAGAACGCCCCCATGATTGCCGATGGTATCACGCCCCGGCAGACCAAGTTTGAAACGAACAAGGAAAAGCTGCGGCAGACCATACGGAAAGCCCTTGCCACCGCCGCCAGCTTTGACGAGTTTTCCTCTCTGCTGCTGCGGGAGGGTGTGACCGTCAAGGAGAGCCGGGGGCGGCTGTCCTATCTCACGCCGGACAGGACAAAGCCCATCACCGCCCGGAAGCTGGGCGACGATTTTGACCGCACCGCCGTCCTTGCCGTTTTGGAGCAGAATGCCGCCAGAGCCATAGAAAAGGCCGCAGCCATACCTGAATACCCCTGGCAGGAGAAACGCGGCATACAGCCCGCAAAAGCCCCTCAAACCGCCCCCAAACAGGACGGAGTGCAGCGGCTTGTGGACATTGAGCAGAAAATGGCCGAGGGCAAAGGCCGGGGCTATGAACGCTGGGCGAAGATACACAATCTGAAGCAGGCCGCCAAAACGCTGTCCGTCTACCAGCAGTACGGCTTTACTTCCCCGGAGCAGTTAGAAGCCGCCGTTGATACCGCCTATGCGGAAATGCGCCAGACCAGCGGCGAACTGAAAGCACTGGAAACCAAGCTGCAAGGGAAAAAGGAGTTGCAGCGGCAGGTGTTGGCCTACGCCCAGACCAAGCCCGCCCGCGACGGGTTGAAAGCGCAGAAATCCGAGAAAGCCCGCGCCGCATACCGGCAGGCCCATGAGAGCGATTTTATCATAGCCGACGCAGCCGCCCGGTATTTCAAGGCGCATGGCATTACCAAGCTGCCCGCCCGGAAAGCGTTGCAGGCCGAGATCGAGCAGCTTATCTCCGAGAAAGACGGCCTGTATAACACCTATCACGAACAGAAGCAGCGGTTCAAGGAGTTGCAGACCGTCAAGCGGAATATCAACCAGATTTTGCGCCGGGACGAGCCGCACCGCAGAAAGGAGCAGAGCCATGAGCGATAACCTGCCCCGCATGGACTACCGCCAGCACCGGCGGGCGCGGCGGCTGGTACATGAGTGCTGTAACTACGACGAGGGGAACTGCCTGCTGTTAGACGACGGGGAGCCTTGCGTGTGCGTCCAGAGCATTTCCCTTTCCCTCATGTGCCGCTGGTTCCGTGTGGCTGTCCTGCCCCTTGACGGGGAGCTGTCCGCAGCCCTCTTATACCGGGGGAGCCGGAAACGGTGTGCCGTCTGCGGAGCGGCCTTTGTCCCCAAATCCAACCGGGGGAAATACTGCCCCGACTGCGCCGGGCGCATGAAGAAAATCCGCGCCGCCGAGAGAAAGCGGAAACAAAGGCAGAGATGTCACGCTTTAGAGCCTTTCAAACCCGCATAAATCAAGGCTTTTTTCGTGGGTGTCAAAGGGTACGCGATACATTTATCCTTTTCCCCCGGAAACGGCGTTCTAAATGCGTACAAACACCCCAAATCCACCCAAAGGAGGAACCATGTCAGACAACCGAAAATACTACTACCTCAAGCTGAAAGAGAATTACTTTGACGAGGACGCCATTGTGCTGCTGGAAAGTATGCAGGACGGTATCCTCTATTCCAACATCCTCTTGAAACTGTACCTGAAATCGCTGAAAAACGGCGGGAAGTTGCAGCTTGATGAAAATATCCCCTACACCGCGCAGATGATTGCCACCATTACCCGTCAGCAAGTCGGCACCGTAGAACGGGCCTTGCAGATTTTTATGAAGCTGGGGCTTGTGGAGCCGTTACAGAACGGCGCACTGTATATGAGCAACATTGAACTACTGATCGGCCAATCCTCTACCGAGGGGGAGCGAAAACGGCGGGCAAGGCTGGCTTTGCAGGAGCAGAAAGCCTTGCCAAAGGCCGGGGCGGACAAATGTCCACCATATCAAGCGGACATTTGTCCGCCAGAGATAGAGATAGAGAAAGAGATAGAAAAAGAGAGAGAGCGAGAGTTAGATACGGGACAACCCGCCCGCGCCGCCTATGGCCGGTATGAAAATGTTTTTCTTTCGCAATCGGAACTGGACGGGCTGAAAGCAGACCTGCCCGGCAAATGGGACTATTACATTGACCGGCTATCCTGCCATATCGCGTCCAGCGGCAAGCGATACAAGAGCCATGCCGCCACCATCTACAAATGGGCGCAGGAGGACGCAACTAAGAAAGCCCCGAAAAAGGGCATACCAGACTACTCATGCAAGGAGGGCGAGAGTTTATGAAGAACGAAATCAACGCTGTTTTGGAGAATATGACGGCCACCACCCCGGAGCCGGAGGACTACACCGGCGAGGACGGTTTGCTGTACTGCGGCAAGTGCCGCAAGCCGAAAGAAGCCTATTTTGCGCCGGATAAGGCCGCTATCTTCGGGCGCGACCGCCACCCGGCAGAGTGCGACTGCCAGAAAACCGCCCGCGAGGAACGGGAAGCCGCCGAAAAGCGGCGCAGGCACCTTGACACCGTGGAAGAACTGAAACGCCGGGGCTTTACCGACCCCGCCATGCGGGACTGGACTTTCGAGAATGACAACGGCAGGAACCCGCAGGCCGGGCTTGCCCGCCGGTATGTGGAGCATTGGGAGGATATGCGGACAGACAATATCGGCTGCCTGTTCTGGGGCGGCGTAGGAACCGGGAAAAGCTACCTTGCGGGCTGTATCGCAAACGCCCTCATGGAGAAAGAAATCCCCGTCCACATGACGAACTTTGCCCTGATCCTCAATGACCTTGCCGCCAGCTTTGAGGGGCGCAACGAGTACATTTCCCGCCTTTGCCGCTATCCGCTGCTGATCCTTGACGACTTTGGCATGGAACGCGGCACCGACTACGGGCTGGAACAGGTTTTCAATGTGATTGACAGCCGTTACCGCAGCGGCAAGCCGCTGATCGTCACGACCAACCTCACGCTGGACGACCTGCGAAACCCGGAGGACACCGCCCATTCCCGGATTTATGACCGGCTGCTTTCCATGTGCGTCCCGGTACGCTTTACCGGCGACAACTTCCGGCAGGAAACCGCCAAGCGGAAAATGGAGAGCATGAAGAAACTGATTACCGACTGAAAGGAGTATTGCCTATGGCAGATAACAAGCAGCACGACACCCGCACCGCCCGCCGCCCCGACTGCGTGACGGAAATCCGCATGGGCAATTCCGTCCTTGTCGTGTCCGGCTATTTCAAGAAAGATACCACGACCACCGCCGCCGACAAAATGGCGCGGGTACTGGAAGCGGAAGCCGCTGCTACGCAAAAACCGGCAATTTGACCGACTGTAAAGAAGCAAATTTAACGCTTTTGCCGCTGTACAGCCCCCGCTGTTCCGTGGTACAATGAAACCACGGAATAGTGGGGCTGGCTGTCGGAAACGGAGGATTTTATGTTAAGACAAGCCACCCAAAACCTCATTACCGCCCTTTATCCGAGATTGTCCCATGAGGACGAGCTGCAAGGCGAGAGTAATTCCATATCGAACCAAAAAAGGATACTCGAAACCTACGCAAAACAGAACGGCTTTACCAATCTGCGCTGGTACACCGACGACGGTTATTCCGGCGCGAACTTCCAGCGGCCCGGATTTCAAGCCATGCTTGCGGACATTGAAGCCGGGAAAGTTGGTACGGTCATTGTCAAGGACATGAGCCGGTTAGGGCGAAACTACTTGCAGGTAGGGTTTTACACGGAAATGCTGTTCCCTCAAAAGGGCGTGCGTTTTATCGCTGTCAACGACAATGTGGACAGCGCAAACGGCGGCATGGACAATGATTTTACCCCTCTGCGAAATCTGTTCAACGAATGGCTGGTGAGAGATACGAGCAAGAAAATCAAGGCAGTTAAAAGAGCAAAAGGCATGAGCGGCAAGCCCGTTACCAGCAAGCCGGTGTATGGCTACCTCATGGACGAGGACGAGAACTATATCGTTGACGAGGAAACCGCGCCGGTTGTCCAGCAGATTTACCAGCTTTGCCTTGCGGGGAACGGCCCGACCAAGATTGCCCGTATGCTGACGGAACAGCAAATCCCCACGCCGGGGACGCTGGAATACCGCAGGACAGGCAGCACACGCCGCTACCACCCCGGCTATGAGTGTAAATGGGCGACGAACACCGTCGTTCATATCCTCGAAAACCGGGAGTACACCGGCTGTCTGGTAAACTTCAAGACGGAAAAGCCCTCTTACAAGACCAAGCACAGCGTAGAAAATCCCATTGAGAAGCAGGCCATTTTTGAGAACCACCATGAGCCGATTATTGACACGGAAACATGGGAGCGTGTGCAGGAGTTACGCAAGCAGCGCAAACGCCCGAACCGCTATGACGAAGTGGGGCTGTTCTCTGGTATGCTGTTCTGCGCCGACTGCGGCCATGTGATGTACCAGCAGCGGTATCAGAACAAGAACCGCAAGCAGGACTGTTACATCTGCGGCAGCTACAAGAAGCGCACCCGCGACTGTACGGCGCACTTTATCCGCACCGACCTGCTGACCGCCGGTGTCCTCTCCAATCTCCGGCAAGTGACGGAGTATGCTGCCAGGCACGAGAGCCGTTTTGTAAAGCTGCTGATCCAGCAGAACGAAATCGGCGGCAAGAGAAAGACCGCCGCAGCCACCAAGCAGCTTGAACAGGCGCAGGAGCGGATTGCCGAAGTGAGCCGCATTATCAAGCGGCTGTATGAGGACAATGTGAACGGCAAAATCAGCGACGAGCGTTTCATGGAACTGTCGGCAGACTATGAGCAGGAGCAGCGGGAACTGAAAGACCGCACCGCCGCATTGCAGGCGGAACTGGACAAGTCGCAGGCGGCCACCGTTAACGCCGAGAAATTCATGGGGATTGTCCGCAAGCACCTTGCCTTTGAGGAATTGACACCCACCCTCTTGCGGGAAATGATTGAGAAAATCGTCGTGCATGAGTGCAGCTATGACGAGAACGGCACCCGCAGGCAGGACATTGAGATTTATTACAGCTTTGTCGGCAAAATTGACTTGCCCGAAGCCTAACGCCCGACCTATCCGACACAATGGCCAAGTGCCGGATAGGAACGGCAAAATTTTTTACACTTCTATTACTTCTTTATCGCACATCAGCAAAGAGCCAGGGCATCAAGCAGCTTGTCGCGGGCGGAGGCGTTGCCCTCATTGGTATGACCCTTGTCCCGCTGCTGTCCGGACTGCTGGGATAATCGTTTTATTTACCTGCAAGCAATACGCCGCGCCCTCCTGCTGTTTGGAGGGCGCGGGAAAGGAGGGATACGCACATGATTGATGATTTAATCGGGGAATGGATCAAAGGCATCCTGATTGACGGAATCAAAGGAAACCTGTCCGGTCTTTTCAGTACCGTGAATACCAAGGTCGGGGAAATCGCGTCGGATGTGGGCAGCACGCCGCAGGACTGGAACGGCGGCATTTTCTCCATGCTGCAAACCCTGTCCGAAACGGTCATTGTCCCCATTGCGGCGGCCATTCTCGCCCTGGTGATGTGCTATGAGCTGATTGAAATGATCGTGGAAAAGAACAACATGCACGACTTTGATACGTCCCTGTTCTTCCGCTGGATGTTTAAGAGCGCCTTTGCCATCCTCATTGTGACAAACACATGGAATATCGTCATGGGCGTCTTTGACGCCACCCAGGCCGTCGTGAACCAAAGCGCCGGTGTCATCATCGGGGAAACCAGCATTGACTTTGATACCCTGATTCCGGATCTGGAAACCCGGCTGGAAGCCATGGACATCGGCCCTCTGTTGGGCTTGTGGTTTCAGACCCTGGTTGTGGGGCTTACGATGCACGCTTTATCCATCTGCATTTTCCTTGTCACCTACGGGAGAATGATTGAAATATACGCCGTGACCGCGCTGGGGCCGATTCCCCTTGCCACGCTGGGCAATTCGGAGTGGCGCGGCATGGGCCAGAACTACTTGAAATCCCTGTTGGCGCTGGGCTTCCAAGCGTTCCTGATTATGGTTGTTGTCGGCATCTATGCGGTGCTGATTCAGGACATCGGCACGATGGAGGACATTTCCGGTGCGATCTGGGGCTGTATGGGCTACACGGTGCTGCTGTGCTTCTGCCTGTTCAAGACGGGAAGCATCAGTAAAGCAGTGTTTACCGCCCACTGACCTTACATTTTTTACGCAGGAGGGAAATATTTATCGAGGAACCGCAGAAATATCACATCATATACGCCGATCCGCCGTGGCGGTATGAATGTAAACGAACAGGGGCGGCGGAGCATCACTATCCCACCATGAGCATTGACGAGCTATGCGCCCTGCCGGTTAAGAGGCTGGCGGAAAAAGACTGCCTGCTGTTTTTGTGGGCCACGTTCCCGCAGCTTCCAGAGGCATTGCAGCTCATTAAGGCATGGGGCTTCACGTTCAAAACGGTGGCCTTTGTCTGGCTGAAACGGAACAGGAAAAGTCCCACATGGTTCTATGGGCTGGGCTACTGGACGAGAGGCAACGCGGAAATCTGCCTGCTTGCCAAACGGGGCAAGCCCAAACGCCACAGTGCCGGTGTCCATCAGTTTATTATCTCCCCGATAGAGGAACATAGCAAAAAGCCGGACGTGACCCGTGACAAGATCGTGGAACTGGCGGGCGATCTCTCCCGCGTGGAGCTGTTTGCCAGACAGAAAATGCCAGGATGGGATGTGTGGGGCAACGAGGTAACAAGCGACCTGACCCTGACTTGATTTTTGAAAGAAACGAGGTGATGATATTTGGCTTATGTCACTGTCCCCAAGGATTTTACCAAGGTGAAATCCAAGGTGGTATTCGGGCTGACGAAACGCCAGCTCATTTGTTTTGGCGGTGCGCTGCTGGTCGGCGTCCCGCTTTTCTTGTTGATCCGGGGCTGCATCCCCACCAGCGCGGCGGCGCTCCTTATGGTGTTTGCCATGCTTCCGGGCTTTCTGCTGGCGCTGTATGAGCGCCACGGCCAGCCCCTTGAAGTGGTGGTATGGCAGATCATCCAGTGCTGCTTTATCCAGCCCAAGGAGCGCCCCTACCAGACCAACAACGCTTACACTGCCCTTGTGCGGCAATTCCAGATGGAACAGGAGGTAAATGCCATTGTTCAAAAAGCAAAGAAACGAAACAAGTGCAAAAGCGCCGTTCAAACTCACCCGCGCAGAAAAGAAAGAGATTCAGGCCGTCATCCGCAGGTATAAGGGCGACGGAAAGCCCCACTCCGCACAGGAGAGTATCCCCTACGAGGCCATGTATCCAGATGGGGTTTGCCGTCTGACGCCCCGCAGGTTTTCCAAGTGCATCGAGTTTTCAGACATCAGCTATCAGCTTGCCCAGGCGGACACCAAGGCGGCCATCTTTGAAAGCCTGTGCGACCTTTACAACTATCTGGATGCCTCTATCCACATCCAGTTTTCCTTTCTCAACCACAAGATTGACCCCAGGCAGTACGCCAAGAGCCTTGAAATCCGGGCGCAGGGGGATGATTTTGACGACATTCGCACGGAGTATTCCGCCATCTTAAAAGACCAGCTTGTAAGTGGGAACAACGGACTGGTCAAGCGGAAGTTTCTTACCTACACCATCGAGGCGGACAGCCTGAAACTGGCCCGCGCAAGGCTGCGCCGTATTGAAACCGACCTGTTGGGCTATTTCAAGAGCATGGGGGCCGTGGCGTGGGGGCTGGACGCAACGGCCCGGCTGGAAGTCATGCACCGCATGTTCCACCCGGACGGGGAGCCGTTTTCCTTCGATTGGAAGTGGCTGGCTTCCTCCGGCCTCTCCACCAAGGATTTTATCGCCCCGTCGTCGTTCCGTTTCGGGAACGCCCGGATGTTCGGGCTGGGCGGCAAGTACGGGGCCGTGAGCTTCTTAAATATCCTGTCCCCGGAGCTGTCGGATGAAATGCTGGCAGACTTCCTCAATGCGGAAAACGGCATTGTGGTGAACCTCCATGTGCAGGTCATCGACCAGAGCGAGGCCATAAAGACGGTGAAGCGCAAGATTACCGACCTTGACGCCATGAAGATTCAGGAGCAGAAACGGGCCGTCCGCAGCGGTTACGACATGGATATACTCCCCAGCGATCTTGCCACCTACGGGCAGGACGCCAAGGAGCTGCTAAAGACCCTGCAAAGCCGGAATGAACGGATGTTTCAGCTCACCTTTCTTGTTCTCAATACAGCCGATACCCGGCAGGCGCTGGAAAACGATGTGTTTTGGGCCGCAGGCGTAGCGCAGAAATACAACTGTTCCCTTGTCCGGCTGGACTACCAGCAGGAGCAAGGCCTTATGAGCAGCCTCCCATTAGGGGCCAGCCATATCCAGATTGAGCGTTCTTTGACGACTTCCAGCGTGGCCGTGTTCGTCCCCTTTGTGACGCAGGAGCTGTTCCAGGATGAAGAGGCCATGTATTACGGCATCAACGCCAAGACCGGCAACATGATTATGCTGGACAGAAAGCGGGCGCGCTGCCCCAACGGTTTGAAGCTGGGTACGCCGGGAAGCGGCAAGTCCATGAGCTGCAAATCCGAAATTTTGAGTGTGTTCCTGTGTACGCCGGATGACGTGTATGTATGTGATCCAGAGGCCGAGTATTATCCCCTTGTAAAACGGCTGCATGGACAGGTGGTGAAGCTGTCACCCACCAGCAAATCCTATGTGAACCCGCTGGACATCAACTTAAATTACAGCGAGGATGAAAGCCCGCTGGCCCTAAAATCGGACTTTGTTTTATCGTTTTGTGAACTGGTGATGGGCGGCAAGAACGGGCTGGACGCCATCGAAAAGACGGTCATTGACCGGGCGGTGCAGGTGACCTACCGGCCCTATCTGGCAGACCCCAAACCGGAGAATATGCCCATCCTGTCCGACCTGCACAAAGCCCTGTTAGACCAGCATATCCCGGAGGCCGACCGGGTGGCCCAGGCCCTTGACCTGTATGTGAACGGCAGCTTAAACGTGTTTAACCACCGTACCAATGTGGACATTGAAAGCCGGATTGTGGCCTTTGACATCAAGGAGCTGGGCAAGCAGCTAAAGAAAATCGGGATGCTGATCGTCCAAGACCAGATTTGGGGCCGAGTGACGCAAAACCGCAGCCAGGGCAAGGCGACGTGGTTCTTTTGTGATGAATTTCATCTGCTGTTGCGGGAGGAACAGACAGCGGCCTTTTCCTGCGAGATTTGGAAGCGTTTCAGGAAATGGGGCGGCATCCCGACAGGTGCCACGCAGAACGTCAAGGATCTGTTGTTATCGCCGGAGATTGAAAATATTTTGGAAAATTCGGACTTCATCTGCCTGCTCAACCAGGCGTCAGGCGACCGGCGCATCCTTGCGGAGCGATTGAACCTATCTCCACAGCAATTACGGTATGTGGAAAATTCTGAACCCGGCGAGGGGCTTTTGATTTATGAAAATGTTGTTCTGCCCTTTAAGAACCCCATCCCAAAGCACACCCAGCTTTACCAGATCATGACCACCCGCTTAGGCGAGGGGGCCACGGTATGAGGTGCGGGGCCGCAAAAGGAGGTGACGCGCCATGAAGCCCTTAAAACCCCGTGATAAGGTGACGCAGCGCATGACCCGCGCCGGGCTTACACTGGACAACCAGACCACCGGCGAGAGCATGAACATTTCCAGCCGAGAGGCCGAACCGGAATACACGGCCAAATCGGGCGGCACAGCGGAAAAGGCGCTGGAACGAGCTGTGGACATCCGCGACCGGCATAAGGCAAAGCAGGCGGCCCGGCATGGGGAACGTATTGCAAAGGAGGCCAGCGGCCCGGCCTCCCGTCCGCAATTTACCGCCGAGGAACGGGCCTCCCCGGAGCTGGCCCCGTATATCAGGCAAGCGGAGAAACGGGCTGACCGGCTGGATGCTGCAAAAAGCGCTCTCCCCAAAAAGCGCGTGATTGCCAAGGCAACCGTCTACGACGAGACCAAGGGAAAGGCCAGAAGTAAACTTCACTTTGAAAAAGTGGAGAAACATCCGCCAAGGCTCAAACCCAATCCGGCCAGCCGCCCGGTGCAGGAGGCGGGGCTATATCTCCACGGGAAAATCCATGAGGTGGAGCAGGAAAATGTGGGTGTGGAGGGCGGTCATAAGGCGGAAGAACTGGCCGAGCGCCAAGCGGGCAAGGCGCTGAGAAATGCCAGACGGCGGCATAAGCTGAAACCCTACCGGGCCGCAGCCAAGGCGGAACGAAAATCCATGGCCGCCAATGCCGAGTTTGTGTATCAAAAATCCCTGCGGGACAACCCGGAACTGGCGCAGGCGGTGAGTAATCCCATTTCCCGCCTCTGGCAGAAACGGCACATCAAACGGGAATACGCCAAGGCCGCACGGGCTGCGGGCCGGGGCACGGCAGGCAGTGCAAAGACCACCGCATCAGCCGCCAGGAAAGCCGCAGAGAAAGGAAAACAGGCCGCGTCCCTTGTGGCCCGTCACTGGAAAGGGGCGCTGCTGATCGGCGGCGTGGGCTTGCTTCTCATGCTGATTATGGGCGGCCTGCAATCCTGTACCGCCATGTTTGGCAGCGCCGGGACGGGGCTTGCGGCCACCTCCTATCTGTCCGAGGACAGCGATATGCTGGGGGCCGAGGCTTCCTACGCCGGGATGGAAGCTGATTTACAGTACGAACTTGACCACTACGAAACTCTCCATCCCGGCCATGACGAGTACCGTTTTGAACTGGACGAGATCGGCCATGACCCCTATGTGCTGACCTCTATCCTTTCCGCGCTCCACGGCGGAGTGTTTACGCTGGACGAGGTGCAGGGCGATCTTGCCATGCTCTTTGAGCAGCAATACACCCTGACCGAGCGCGTGGAGGTGGAGATCCGCTATCGGACGGTTACGCACACAGACAGCGACGGCAACGAATACGAGGAAGAAGTGCCGTATCGCTATTCTATCTGCTATGTGACACTGAAAAATGCGGATTTGTCCCACCTGCCAGTCTATCTCATGAACGAGAAACAACTGAGCCTGTACGCGGCCTATATGCAGACATTGGGCAACCGGCCAGACCTCTTTCCAAGCGGCAGCTATCCCCACGCCTCCACCGTCAAGGAGCCGACCTACTATGAGATTCCGCCGGAGGCGCTAAAGGATGAAGCCTTTGCGGCCATGATTGCGGAGGCGGAAAAGTATGTGGGCTTTCCCTATGTCTGGGGCGGCAACTCCCCCAGCACCAGCTTTGATTGTTCCGGCTTTATTAGCTGGGTACTCAATCACAGCGGATGGAGCGTCGGGCGGCAGACGGCGCAGGGACTTTATAACCTCTGTACCCCCGTTACAGCGGGGCAAGCCAAGCCCGGCGATTTGGTGTTTTTTGTCGGCACCTACGATACCCCCGGCGTTTCCCATGTGGGGCTGTATGTGGGCAATTCGGTGATGCTGCACTGTGGAAATCCGATCAGTTACACGAACTTAAATTCAAGTTACTGGCAATCCCATCTATTTTGTTACGGGCGTCTACCCTGACGCCAGAAAGGAGTTTTAGATTATGGCAGTAAATAAACTTGACCGTATTGAAAAGGACATTGAGAAAACCAAGGACAAGATTGCGGCGCTGCAAAAGCAGCTTCGAGAGCTGGAAGCGGCGAAAACCGAACAGGAAAACTTGCAGATCATCCAGCTTGTGCGGGGCCTGCACATGACGCCCCAGGAATTTACCGCCTTTGTCCGGGATGGCGCGTTGCAGGCACCCCTGGCCCCACAGCCGGATTTTGAGCAGGACGAACAGGAGGAAACCGCCGATGAAGAATAAAGCCATTCGCATGTTCACCGCAACACTGGCCGCTGTGCTTTGCATGGCGGCTTTTTCCGTCACCGCCTATGCTGGAGGCGTTGACCCTGATCCGCAGCCATTGCCGGAGGAAACGGAGGAACCCACCACCGGGGGGATTGAGATGGAGCCGGAGGACGTCCCCGTCACACCCAAGGGAAATGCGGCTCTGGTGGATGATTTTTTCGGGGATAAGCAGCTTATCACCGTCACCACCAAGGCCGGAAATTACTTCTATATCCTGATTGACCGTGCCAACGAGGACAAGGAAACCTCCGTGCATTTCCTGAACCAAGTGGACGACGCCGACCTGCAAGCGTTGTTGGAGGATGGCGAACAGGAGCCGCAAGCCTGCACCTGCACGGAAAAATGCGAGGCCGGAGCCGTCAACACATCCTGCTCGGTTTGTGAAAATAACCTGACCGCCTGCACCGGGCCGGAGCCGGAACATGATGACGAGGAAAAACCGATAGCTCCGGAGAAAGAAAACGGCGGCATGGGCGGCCTTTTGGTGTCCTTTGTGGTGGTGCTGCTGGGCGGCGGCGCAGCCCTCTACTTCCTGAAATTCAAAAAGGAAAAAGCCGACGCCACGGGCAATGACGATCTGGCCGAGTATGACTTTGGAGAGGACGAGGACGACGAGGACGAACCGTCCCCGGAGATGGACGACGACACCGGCGAGGTGGAGGCCAGACCGTTAGACGACGATTTGCTGGATGAAGATGAACCGAAAAAGGAGGATGAATAATTATGGCTTCACATATTCTTGTAATTGCAGAGAAACCAAGCGTGGCCCGCAGCATTGCGGGCGTGATCGGCGCGA
The DNA here is from genome assembly GCF_020297485.1 of Enterocloster clostridioformis. NCBI lineage: Bacteria > Bacillati > Bacillota > Clostridia > Lachnospirales > Lachnospiraceae > Enterocloster > Enterocloster clostridioformis. The sequence continues at coordinate 404,990 of NZ_JAIWZC010000002.1, read as the reverse complement.
ACAAGAAACAGGACGGCTACTTTGAGGGAAACGGCTATCTGGTGAGCTGGTGTATCGGCCATCTGGTTTCCCTTGCCGACGCCGGGGCCTATGATGAGAGTTTCAAGAAGTGGCGCTATGATGACCTGCCGATTCTGCCGCAGGAATGGCAGTACATCATCCCGGACGAGAAGAAAAAGCAGTTTGAAGTCCTGCGTTCCCTGATGGAGCGTCCCGATGTTACCGGCCTTGTGTGCGCCACTGATGCCGGGCGCGAGGGGGAGCTCATTTTCCGTTTCGTCTACCAGATGGCGGGCTGCAAAAAGCCGTTCAAACGGCTTTGGATTTCCAGCATGGAGGACGCGGCCATTAAGGACGGCTTTGCCCACCTAAAACCAGGAACCGACTATGACAACCTGTATCAATCGGCCCTTTGCCGGGCGCAGGCGGATTGGCTGGTGGGGATAAACGCCACAAGGCTTTTCTCCATCCTCTACCACAAGACCCTGACCGTGGGCCGGGTGCAGACGCCGACCCTTAAAATGCTGGTTGACCGGGAGGCCAAAATCAGCGGCTTCAAGAAAGAGAAATACCACGTTGTCCATATCGCAGCGGGCGGCATAGAGGCGGCCAGCAGTCGCATTTCCAACCCCGAAGAAGCGGACAGCCTGAAAGCGGCTTGTGCCGGGGCGCAGGCCGTTTGCGTTTCCGTGGCGAGGGAGAAAAAGACGGAGCAGCCACCCCGCCTCTATGACCTTACCACCTTGCAGCGGGAGGCCAACCGGCTCTTTGGCTTTACCGCCAAGCAGACCCTTGATTACGCCCAACAGCTCTATGAAAAGAAGCTGCTGACCTATCCCCGCACCGACAGCCAGTATTTGACCGATGATATGCAGCCCACTGCGGAAAGCATCGTTTCGAGCCTCTGGCCGCTGCTTCCCTTTGTGGCGGGGCTGGATATTTCCCCGCAGTTTAGCCGGGTGCTGAACAGCAAAAAGGTGAGCGACCACCACGCTATCATCCCTACGATGGAGTTTGTGCAGAAAGGCTTTGACGAGCTGGCCGAGGGCGAAAAGAAACTGCTGTCCCTTGTGTGCTGCAAGCTGCTGTGCGCCGTGGCCGCGCCCCATGTGTATGAGGCCGTCACCGCCACATTCACCTGCGCCGGGAATGAATTTACCGCCAAGGGCAAAACTATCCTGACGCCGGGATGGAAAGAGATTGACCGGCGCTTTAAGGCTTCCTTTCAGACCGATGCCGACGAGAACGTGCCGGAGCTTGCGCGGGAGCTGCCGGAGCTGGCCGAGGGCCAGACCTTTGACAAAGTGGAGGCTAACGCCACCGAGCATTTCACTACGCCGCCCAAGCCCTACACCGAAGATACGCTTTTGTCCGCTATGGAACGGGCCGGGGCCGAGGATATGCCGGAGGATGCCGAGCGCCAAGGTTTGGGAACCCCGGCAACCCGCGCTTCCATTCTGGAAAAGCTGGTGCAGATGGGCTTTGTGGAACGCAAAGGCAAACAGCTACTTCCCACCAAGGACGGTCGCAACCTTGTATGCGTCCTGCCGGATGTGCTGACCTCTCCCCAACTCACCGCCGATTGGGAAACCAAGCTGACGGCCATTGCCAAAGGCGAGGCCGACCCGGAGGGCTTCATGCAGGGCATTGCAGAAATGACAAGGGGCCTGATCGTGGGCTACTCCTAGATCAGCGAGGACGCGCAGAAGTTGTTTCAGACCGAGCGTGTGGTTATCGGCAAATGTCCGCGCTGCGGCGAAAGCGTCTACGAGGGAAAAAAGAACTACTATTGCGGAAACCGGGCCTGCCAGTTTGTCATGTGGAAGAATGACCGCTTTTTTGAGGAACGGGGCAAGGCGTTCACGCCAAAAATCGCCGCCGCGCTCCTTAAAGACGGAAAGGCAAAGGTAAAGGGCCTGCGTTCCATGAAAACCGGCAAGACCTATGACGGCACGGTGCTTTTGGCCGATACTGGCGGCAAATATGTGAACTACCGCGTGGAACAAAGGGGCAAAAACTAAAGAAAAGCAAGCATAGGGAGTGTAGCCACACACCCGGAAAAATCCCTGTCCCGGCCATTCTGCCGGGTCGGGGATTTTCTCTTTGGGGAAGCCCCAATCCCCTGTATGACGGATGCTCTGGTAGGACTAATTTCATTCAGATTTACTTTTCAAAATCGGATAGCCCTGCTATACTATGCGTAAAGAGCATATCATGCAAGGGAGGCACCAATGAAACAACCAGATAAAAAACAACGTTTTCATGGTATGGCTGCGATTGGGATGGGGCTTGGCCTGCTGTTCGGGATTTTATGGGAGAACCTCCCGCTTGGACTTTTGATGGGAGCGTCATTGGCTGGCTTTGGAAATATGACAACGAAAAGGTAGGTGGATGATTATGAACGGACAGATGTATCAGATATGCTCCATAGTGGCAGCCGCCAGAAGGGCATTAAAAAACCGCAGCTCGATTTGTTACATACCCGCAGACTATGAGAACCCCTCACAATTTCTGTGTTTGACGGGGAGTGGAGGCTTACCATATACCGCTCACGATGTATCACAATGGTATGAATATCTCAAAGAGCAACATTTGACAGATATTCAACTCTATTGCCCTACTTCTGTCAGAGATCGCAGCCTGTTAGGGTTTTCCAATACGACCCAGGCAAGTATAGTGTGTTTTTTTAAGGGAAATCGAATGACCTATTTTATTGCTGATTGGAAGTTTGATTCCAAAGAGCGAAAGTGGAATGTCCTCTATACGGAACATCCATGGAATGACCCGCCGAAAGCATGGCCACGTTTTGAAAATAACACGCAAGCGTTCCGAAGTGTCTTGCACGATATTCAGGACTTGGCGCACCGGCTTGGATTTGAAGGCTTTGCAAACATCTTTTATCAAGCAGGAACGATTTTGGACGGCGGCAAGGAATATCCCGATAAAGCATATGGCCTTTCACTGCCGCCACTACCGAACGATCACTTGCGTGTGTTTGAGGCAGCCAGCCGAGCGGATGTATTTGGAGCGATGGGATCATGGAATGATTCGCCTCCGTGGGCAGCGCACGAAAAAGGATTGGAGCAGGAGTATGAAACACTGTCTGCGGAACTGTTGAAACAAATCCGGTTTGGATTATTATATGCCATCAATGAATGGTAGTCCGTCTGCTCTATGCGGATGTCCTACTTGTTGGAAGCGTTCAGCTTGTCAAAATAAACCGGATCGATTAGGCTGAATGAGGTGAGATAATGTATACGAACAGCAGAGAAAACGAAGTACGATTACTGAAACAGTTATGGGCAGGGCTTCCAACCATGTGTCCCAAATGCCGCCAAGCGGAATTAGTGCATCTTCATAAGAAAGCGAAAAAGAGTAATATAGATTGGAAGTGCCCTGCCTGCGGAGAAATTTACCGCACCATAAACATGCTGACGGAGTTACCAGATTCTTAAAAGTCCGTATGACCTTAGACTTGAAATATCGACACACATTTAAAACAAAGGGCGTGTAGGCCCTCTTATTCACAATTAAATACCAGCCGCCCATGGGCGGCATCACCCAGCAGGAAATCTTTCAAAGGTTTCCTGCTTTTCTTATGCCATTATTTAGAAAGGAAGTGAAACTAAATGTCTTATAGCTCTTACGACTACGACAACTTAGAAACTGCCGACACCATGAAAATTGAGCGCCGGATTTACTTTGAAAGCGGCAAGTCCGATCTGTCCGAGCTTGTGAAGCTCCCCCTTGCGGAGCTTCTTTCCCTGCGGGCGGAAAGCGCCGCCGCAGAACAGGAAGTGTTTGACCGTTTGAAAACGCAGGCCGCCGCATGGGAGGAACAGGCCGGAAAGACCCTGCTTCTGGACAAAGCCCTGGAATATGCCCGGACACTTCCCGTCACCCACACTGCCAACCAGTGGGAGCAGCCGGATCATTACCGGCATATCCGCAGCAACATGGTTTATCAGATGTATTATTCCATTTCCGAGAACACCCGGTACGACAGGGCCGCCCAAGCCTCCGTCTCTTATTCCTGGACATTAAGCTGGAGCCTGCGCACCAACGCGCCGGGCACCTATCGGCAGGCCCGGATCGCCGGACAGGATCGGAAAGTCTTTGCCAGCCGGGAAGCACTGGACAAATATCTGAATGGCCGTATCAAGGCCCACGCCCATTACTTTACGGAAATCTCACCGGCCATCCCCAAGGAATACGCCGACTGTTTCAAGGTCAACGGCTGCCTGCTTCCCGGCTACACCATCGAGGGGGAGGAACCGGCAAAAGCCGCAGCACTTCCCACACAGGAGGAAGCCGCACAGCCGCCGCAGACCGCAGCCACCCCGGAAAGGAGGGAACCTGTGAACGAAGTATTTTCCATTTTTCTTGATAACCGCGCTGAGGCGCAGACCGGCGGGCCGCATGGCTACTGGCTTTCCCTGCCGACTTCCGCCGAACAGGTACAGGAAGCCCTAAAGGAAATCCATATCACCGCCGACAACCAGCAGGACTTGTTTATTGGCGGCTTTTCCGCCCCGGATGGGCAACCGCTGGAACTGCCTGAGGAATTGATACAGGCTGCCAGTGTGGACGAACTGAACTTCCTTGCCGTGCAGCTTCAAAAGCTGGACGATGTGGAACGTTCACAGTTAAACGCCATCATGCAGTCCCCAGAGAAATTTCAGACCATTGGACAGGTCACTGACTATGCCGAAAACACCGATTGCTTTACCCTCATTGACGCCAAAGACTACTGCACCTTAGGGGATTACTACTTGAATCATTCGGGCTTGATGGTGATTCCCGATGCATGGAAACCGGCCATTGATACCGAACGGTTAGGCCAGTTTATCGCCCAGGAGGAACAAGGCGCATTCACCGAGTACGGCTACCTTCTGCGAGCTGGGGAGGAATGGCAGCGCGTCCATGAGGGCCAGCCAGTGCCGGAGGAATACCGGGTGATGGCCTATCCTGCGTCGGAAATCTTGCGGGAGGAAAGCAAAGTGCAGCCGGAGGCGGCAGCGCCCGCAAAGTCCCCGCAGCCTGTCACCCCCATTCTCTTAAACGGCCAGAACAGCGCCGAGCGCATGAAAGAGATCACCGACCGGCTGGAAACCGGCATACAGGAGCTTTTCGAGAGTGAACGCTACAAAGCCTATCTCACCACCATGTCCAAGTTCCACAGTTACAGCTTCAACAACACCCTCCTGATCGCCATGCAGGGCGGACAGCTTGTGGCGGGCTACAACAAGTGGCGGGACGATTTTCACCGCAATGTGAAGAAAGGCGAAAAGGCCATCAAGATACTGGCCCCGGCCCCGTTCAAGGCGAAAAAAGAAGTGCAAAAGCTGGACGCACAGGGCAGGCCGGTGATGGGAAAAGACGGAAAGCCTGTTACCGAAGTACAGGAAATACAGGTTCCGGCCTTTAAGATCGTTTCCGTCTTTGATGTGAGCCAGACCGAGGGGGAACCGCTGCCCTCTATCGGCGTGGAAGAACTGACCGGCAGCGTGGAACGCTACGGGGAATTTTTCAAGGCACTGGAACAGATCTCCCCGGTTCCCATTGGTTTTGAGGACATTCCGGGCGGTTCCCACGGCTACTACCACCTGACGGAAAAGCGGATCGCCATTCAGGAGGGCATGAGCGAATTACAGACCCTAAAGACGGCCATCCACGAGATCGCCCATTCCAAGCTCCACGCCATCGACCCGGAAGCCCCGGCCATAGAGCAGGCCGACCGCCCCGACAGCCGCACCCGCGAGGTGCAGGCTGAAAGCGTGGCCTATGCCGTCTGCCAGCACTACGGGCTGGACACCTCCGATTATTCCTTTGGCTATGTGGCCGGTTGGAGTTCCGGCAAGGACTTGAAAGAGCTGAAAGCCTCCCTTGAAACCATCCGGGCCACCGCCCATGAACTGATTAGCACCATTGACGGCCACCTTGCCCAGCTTCAGCAACAGCGGCAGACCCAGCAGGAACAGCCGCAGGCCGCACCACTGGAACAGGCCGCCGAGCAGCCAGACCCGGACAGTGTATTTTCCAAGCTGTCCCCGGAGCAACAGCAGGAAATGACCGACAGCGTAAAAGCCATGCTGCAAACCCTCATTGAAGCGGATTTGAAATCCACCGGCGAAGTGTCGCAGGGAACCAAGGAGGCGGCGCAGGCGCAGGGCTTTACCATTGCCGGGGATGGAACGCTGGAACAGGCAGAAGTCCCGCAGGAGGCCGCCTACCGTCTGGAAAACGGCGATTACCTGTATATCCAGACATCGGAAACCGGCTATGATTACACACTGTATGACCCCGACTACAAAGAACTGGACGGAGGCCAGCTTGACAACCCCGACCTGTCCCTTGTGGAAGCTGGAAAAGAAATCCTTGCCATCCATGAGCGACCGGATAGGACGATGGAACCCTTGACCGGCGACGCTCTGGCCGGTTTTCTGGAAGCCGCTGAACAGGCCAACGCCATTCCCCAGCCGCAGGCGTGGAACGGGATCGACGGCCTTTTGAATGGAAAGCCGTTCATGCCGGAGGCGTCCCCGGCGGACCGGGCCGCCGCCCTGATCGAGCTGGCGGAGAAAAACGCCCCGCGTTTGGGCAGCGAGGAACGGCAGTTGATCGTGGCCTATGCCGAGGCCATGGATGATACCGAAAAGGCGATTGGGCTTATCAACCGCCTGTGTGAACAGGGCTATGAAATGCAGCACGGTCACATGGATGATTTTATGAAAAGCCAGATTGAAAGCGAGATTGCCGTTGCAAGGGCAGAACAGACAATCGCCCATGACCCGGCAGCGGAGCCGATTGTTACGATTCTTTGGAGTGAAAGCCCCCATTTAAAAGACGGCCAACAAATGCCGTTGCACGAGGCCGAGGCCGTTTTCGGGGCGCTGGACAGTTCCAAACGCTTGGAACGGGAACATCCAGACCACGCGGGGAGCTGGTACGATAAAACCAAGTTCCGCATTGATTTTACGATGCAGGGCCAGCCGGACAACTACGAGGGGCGGCAGGATTTTGGCGACGGCGATGGTTCCCTGATCGAGCATATCCAAGGTTATCACGAATACTACGCGCAGGATGAAAGCTGGAAAAACCATGTGCTGCACCACGAGGGGCCGGAGGCATGGGAGGCAGACAAGGCCCAGCGGGAAATGCTTCTCAATGAGTTTATCCCTTATATGAAGCAGCACTGTACCCTTTCCCGTATGGAACAGGAAGCCCAGCGCCTTTTACAATCCGGCGATTCCCTCCCGCCAGAGCAGACCGCCTATTTGAACGCCCTTGTAGACTATGTAACGGAGTGCCGCCCACTTCTCAATCAAGGCCAGTATCAGTTGCCGGAGCCGCCGCAGCTTTCCGACTTTGATAAGAACTTGCAGGATTACAAGGAGCTGGTACAGGCCGAGGTCGCACAGGAGGCCGGGGCCGCCGGTTTGACGGTGGAGGAATATATTGCTTCTGGTTCCGATGCCCCGGCGCAGCCTAACTTTTCCATCTACCAGGTACCGCGCGGCCCGGAGGGGCGCGACTTCCGCTACCGTTCCTATGAGGGCTTGCAGGCGGACGGGCTTTCCGTAGACAGGAAAAATTACCAGCTTGTCTACACAGCCCCGTTGGATCAGAACACCTCTCTGGACGAGATTTACCATCGCTTCAATATGGAACATCCCACTGATTACACGGGACGTTCTCTCTCTCTGGGGGATATTGTGGTATTCCGGCAGGACGGGAAACAGACTGCCTACTATGTGGATAGCGTCGGTTATCGGGAGGTGCCGGAATTTTTCAAGGAGCAGGGACAGCCGCTTACCCCCGACAAACTGGAAACGGGCGAAACCGTTAAAACGCCGAGGGGGACTTTCTATGTAACCGCCATGAGCCGGGAACAGATGGAGGCCGCCGGGTATGGATTCCACCACCAGTCGGAGGACGGCAGGTATCTCATTATGGCAAACGGCACAAGGGCCTTTGCTATCCCCGCCCAGCAGGAAAGTCATATCAAGACGGCGGAGATGTCCACCGAGCAGAACTACAACATGATTGACGGTATACTGAACAACGCCCCGTCTATGGAAGAACTGGAAGCCAGAGCAAAAGCCGGAGAACAGGTTTCCCTTTCGGATGTCGCTGCGGCAGTGAAAGCAGAGAGACAAACAGAAAAACAGGCCCACAAGAATGCTAAGGCCAACCATAGCACGAAAAAGCCCTCCATCCGGGCGCAGCTTGCGGCGGCTAAAAAGGAACAGAAGAAACAGTCCCCGGCGCGGGAGAAGTCAAAGGATATGGAGGTGGGAGGCCGTGAATAAGTTTGAGAATGTGGATGTTCTGGCCGCGCTGGAACAGATCATGCGCCAGAATACCGCCTTTTATCAGGATGATTTTGAGATTGACAAAGACATGCTCCGTAAGGCCGCCGCCAGTGATAAGGCCGAAGATAAAACCCTGCTGTGGATGTCGCGCCCCTCCGGGACGTACTGTTTCCGGGAACGTGACGTATTCTTGAAGGACACCTGGCAATACAACACATGGAAATTTAATGGGGAGCAGACCCGCGACCATGTTCTTGCCTACGCCGTGGAGCTGACCGGCAAAGTGGGCGGGAAAATCCGTGGAACTCTCTATGAGCTGGACTACCAGCAGCATTTCCGGCACGTTATAGCCGAGGCGGTAAAAGCGGACAATCTCATTTTGCATTATGAAAAGGGCGACAAGGAGCAGCCCGCCGCGCAGTATTTTAACGGGAGCCCTGACCCCAAGTTGGGGGCGTTCCTGCGGTATGAGGCCAAGCCCAACGAGCCGGAAAACCTGCGTGAAGTGCTGCGGCAGGAGCAGAGAAGCCGGGAGCCGCTTGCCCCCGGCGACTTCAAAAGCCACGTCGCTGTCCTGCGGAATGGACTGATTATGAGGGAGGCCCGGCGCATAGTGGCAGGAATGAAAGAGCTGTCCGCCCCCAACAGCCCAAACAAGACACATTTCATGGTGGAGCTGTCCCCATACTTTGTGCAGATCGCGTCCAGCAAGGACACTGACCGCCTCTTTTCCATGCTGCCTTATAAATCCCTGTGCTTTACCGGCATGAGAGATCGGCATGGGCTGTATGCGGTGATACACAAGGACGAAAACCGGGAGAAAGAGGTGCGGAGGCCCCGTGCCTCCATCCGCAGACAGCTTTCCGAAACGAAACAGGCTAGTGCCCCGAAAAAGGCCCCGCCCCACACCAAGAAAAACGAATTGGAGGTATGAGGAATGTATTTCACCGTAGAAGAAGAAAACATGATTGGTATGTATCATAAGAGTGACCGGCGCAGGACAGCGGGAGCAATCCAGGCCGTTCTGCCAGAGGTGAACGAGGATATGGCGGCGCTGGCCCGTCAGTCCCTTGATAAGCTGGAGGCCATGAGCGACGCCGCCTTTGAGGCGCAGCGGTTCTATTTCACAGGCGAATAACCCAAGCAGGCAAAAGCGCCGGGCGCGGGGGCTATATAGCCCTTGCGTCCGGCGCTTTTGTTTGCCCAGCATGGGCGTTTTCTAATGGGTGAAAGTCCCAAGTGCGCGTAGGCAACAACGAAGCACATAGCCGAACAGCAAGGGTGTCCGCCGTGAGACGGAATCTGAAAGAAGCTGTAAGCAAACCTCTGACCTGACGGACAGGAACCGCATATAAGGCTCGGAAATACGGATAAGGTGGCAAAAGGCACTGAAGTCCAAAAGGTTGCCGGAAGTACGAGTAAATGCGGCAGGTACATGGAGGAAAAGAACACGCACCTTAACTGGGGAGGTCTCACAGGCGGTCTCATTAGCCGTAGTAACAACGAATTGTGAGAAGTCAGCAGAAGCCATAGTAGTGAGGAAGTTCCTGTAATGGGGACGGAGCGAAGGGCTGAACAATCAATCAGTTGAAGTACGTTCCACTTCGTAGCCGGAGCATACGCCTGTCGATGACTTCAAAGGCGGCAAAGGCAAAAGGGGCAGAAAGGAAACAACGCATGGACACAAGCAGTCTCATGGAGCAGATATTAAGCAGGGATAATCTAAATGCGGCGTATCTGCAAGTCGTAAGGAATAAAGGAGCGGCAGGCGTGGACGGGATGACCGTTGAAGAACTTGGCGCATATCTTTCGGAAAACGGCGAAAACATTAAGGAACAGTTGCGGACGAGGAAGTATAAGCCGAAGCCAGTCCGCAGGGTGGAGATACCCAAACCCGATGGTGGTACAAGAAATCTTGGAGTGCCAACAGCAGTAGACCGCTTTGTACAGCAGGCGGTGGCACAGGTGCTTACCCCGATATTTGAGGAGCAGTTTCACGACCACAGCTATGGATTCAGACCCAAGCGGTGTGCACAGCAGGCAGTCCTTAAAGCATTGGAAATGATGAATGACGGACACAACTGGATAGTGGATATCGACCTAGCGAAATTCTTTGACACAGTAGACCATGACAAGCTGATGACGATTTTCGGACGGACAATAAAGGACGGAGATGTCATATCGGTGGTAAGAAAGATTCTGGTCAGCGGCGTAATGATTGATGATGAGTATGAAGATACGGTAGTCGGCACACCGCAGGGTGGAAATATCTCGCCGCTGTTAGCAAATATCATGTTAAATGAGCTGGACAAAGAACTGGAAGCAAGGAGGCTGGATTTCGTCCGGTATGCAGATGACCTTATTATAATGGTCGGGAGCAGACAGGCGGCAGAGCGGGTAATGAAGAGCGTGGCTCGGTTTATAGAGGAAAAGCTTGGACTGAAAGTGAACGCGGAAAAGAGCAGGGTTGATAAACCAAAGGGCATTAAGTATCTGGGGTTTGGATTTTACTATGACTCATTTGCCAAAGGGTACAAAGCCAGACCACACCCGAAAGCGGCAGCAAAGTTCAAGGCGCAGATGAAGAAATATACAAGCAGGAGCTGGGGAGTGGGCAATGGTTATAAAATTGGGAAACTCAACCGGCTTATCCGAGGGTGGATAAATTATTTCAAAATCGGAAGCATGAAAAGGCTGTGCGCAAAAATGGACGGACAGATTCGGTATCGACTGCGCATGTGCATATGGAAACACTGGAAAACGCCAAAGAACAGGGAAAAGAATCTTATCAAACTTGGTCTGCCGCCAAATGCGGCACATGGCATTTCATATGCCAAAGGATATGCCAGAGTGTGCAGAAGCTGGAATCTCCACATTTGTATCAGTAAAGAGAGACTAGCTAAGTTTGGTCTTGTATCCATGGAAGACTACTACGCCGAAAAGGCTGTTACATGTTAAGTTGATTGAACCGCCGTATACCGAACGGTACGTACGGTGGTGTGAGAGGTCGGAAGGCGAAATAATCGCCTTCCTCCTACTCGATTTTCGCGTGTCATACCAATCCATCCCGTTTTGATACATCAAACGTGACCGTTTGCAGCAGTGCAGGGATTATTCGCTTTGGCTGCTCTTTCGTTTCAACCTTCCCGATATACAGGCTGCGGCAGAATCAGGCAAACAAGGAGAAAGAAGCTACGCTGCCATTTGTAGAAAAAGTAACCTCTGATTCCGGGGGGAATGATAATAACACGCAGATATACTCCCGACTAAGAAAAAATCCCCCATATTTCAGGGCTTTTCCCCGTTGCTTTTTCTACGTATTCCCTGACATTTTAGAACTCAACCAGAAATCCAACTCAATTTGTGAGCAATCGGTAAATGGTAAGAGGAATATACCATACAGCAACCACCAGACGCCAGGTCAGGATGACCCCGCCGATCAGGCCGCCTATTATAAAGTTCACCGCAATAATACCAACCGAACCGCCTAAGTCATATCCATGGGGAACCAGCCAGACAAACATCCTCCGAATCCCAAAGGGAATCCCGCAACAGAGCCAGACATAAAAATATTCCGTTTCGCCGTTTTTGGTAAAAACAGACTTGAAGATCAAAAACAGAAACAGTGCGATTACCAAGGTCAAAACAGTATGTTTCAAAAAATCTTTCCAAATCTCTCCGCGTGTCATTCTATCCCTCCATCCTATGTTGTAAGTAAGAAATCTCTATAAATCCGAATTTTGAATCGGCGATTCCTCTTACCGTGCTTTCTCCGCCAGGAGACAAATCCAGTGTTGTTTCCGATTTACATGTGCGGCTATCTGGGAAAAGCCTGCATCTTTTAAGTATTGTGTCAACCGCTCCTGCGTAAAAATACGCATTCCATCGATGATACCAGCCCATTTTTCGTCTTTTGTGTTCCTACCATCCGATTCATTCACAATCATAAATGTGCCACCCGGTTTCAGTACCCGCCAGACTTCTTGAAAGCTCTCCACTGGCCCCGGCCAGAAATAGACCGTTTCAAAGGCAGTGATCACATCAAATGTCGCCGCTTCAAAGGGAAGGCGGGACACATCCCCCTGCACAACGTTACATCTCCCAGCCTGCACCTCATTCCGATTGAATTGCTTTGTTTTGTCGCAAGCGACCTTGGAATAATCCAGGGCTGTCACTCTTGCCTCCGGAAACCGTTTTAAAAGTTCTGCGGTATTGCGTCCTCCACCACATCCGAAATCCGCCAGCATAGAATGAGCTACCCCCGGTACATCTGGAAAATAGGAAAGGCCCCAATCGGAAACAGCGGCATGCCCTTGATTCATACCGTTGACCATCAATTTCCCCATCCAACCGTTCGGCTTTCGGGTGTTGTTAAAAAACTGTTTGAGAATCCCCATGGAATAACCTCCTTGCTCTTACTAAGTTCGCATTAACTAACTGATTTTATTATATAGAAACTCCATCGAAAAATCTACTGATTTTTCAAGGATATATGATTGTGGGGAAAGCCATAGGAAAAAGAAACAGAATGGCAACGCAGAAATGAGAGCGGGATATCGGTATCACCTTGTAGAAAAAGTAAATGCCGCTTCCAGGAGAAAAGGTAGTAACATAGTACCCACCCCTCTGACCAAAGGAAAAAGCCCTGATATTTCAGGGCCTTTTCCCATTACTTTTTCTACGCATGCTCCCGGTGTTTCCTTGCCCACAGCTTCTTGCTCTGGCGCTTGCGTTTCTTGGCACAGTCTGGACAGTAGAGGCAGTTTGGACGTCTGGGAGAAAACAGTGCCCCGCATTCCCGGCAACGCCGCGCTTGGCTTCGCTCCATCAGTTCGGCATAAAGTGTCGCGTCCAGCGGGAGGACGGCAGCCTGAAACCATCGGCACAGCACGGAATAGGAAATGCTCTGCACACAGACACATTCCTCGCCATCGTCCAGCAGGAGGCAGTTTCCGTCACAGTAATTACAACACTCATGCGTGAGCCGCCGGGCCTTGCGGTACTGGCGGTAATTCATTCTCGGTATGTTCATAGCTCCTGTATCTGCTCCTTTCCCGGCGTCACCCGCAAAATGCTGTCCACATTCTGCTTGATAATGCCGTATTCTTTCAGCTCTTTCTTTACCTCGTTATACTGTTCTGACAGCCGTTCCCGTTCTCCGTCCAGCTTTTTATACTCGGCTTTGAGCGCATACAGATTGGGGAGCTTCTTCATCCCGGCCTCTTTGAGCGCCCTCGCCGCAGCTTCATACAAAATAAGCTGGCTCTCATGCTCTCGCCGGAACGCGGCCTTGTCTTTGGCCCTGTGGTATTCCAGCGCCACGGGCCTGGTCTGCTTGTAGGTGGAAATCTGCTTTATCAGCAGAGCCATTTCTCCAAGGCGGCACTCCACTGCTTTCAGGGCAGCGGCGGCTTCGTCGTTGGCTGTGCTGATCTCGTCCAGCCTGCTTTCCAAGCCCTCGTAGCTCTCAATCTGGTGTTCCGTCAGGAAGTTTAAGGCTTTGGCGGCCTGCTTCAAGTTGTAGAGCTTCGCCCACCGCGCATAGCCCGCCGATTGCTGCGCCTTGATATTGTTTTCAATCTCAATACGCAAGGAAATTCCCTGTTCCACTTTACGCTTCGGCCCTCTGTCCACAGCCAGCCCCTTGATACGCCGGGTAATGGCTTCTTCGGTGTAGTCCACCCCCAAGGTTTTGCAGCGGGTAAAGCGTTCCTGTCCGGGGGAGCGGAATGAAATGAATTTCCCGCGTTTCATCTCGTAGCCCTGCGCCTCCATGAGCCGCAGGAAACTGTCAAAATCTCTGGCCTGCGGGATGGCCGCGTCAATGGCGGTTTTCAGCTTTGCTTTCCAGCTCTTGCCCTTGCGCTGGGCGTCCCATTCGGCATAGCTCTTTCCCTTGTCCTTGCCCGGCATCACCACGGACAGGCCGTGTTCCCTGCACAGCCGGTCATTGGTGCGCCGGATATAGGCATAGCTCTGGCGGTTGGAAATATACTTGCGCTGGTTTGCCATATCCACCGCGCAGAAAATGATGTGGTTATGCAGATGGCCCTTGTCTATGTGGGTGGTTATCACATAGGGATATTTCCCGCCAAGCACTTCATCCGCAAGCTGCCGTCCGATTTCGTGGGCCTGCTCCGGCGTGGTTTCGCTCGGCTCAAAGGCTTGTATCAGGTGGTGGGCCAGATTGTTGCCTTTCTTGAACGCCTGATCTAACAACATTTGAAACTCAATATCCGCCGTTTCATACGAACAGCCATAGGAGGAAACGAATAGCTTTTCATCGGTCTTGTCCGGGTTCTCGATGTAGTCCAGCGCCTTTTTCAGCGTTGACTTGATAGGATGGATCTTTGTAACTGCCATATCTGGGCCAGCGCTCCCTTGATGTCCTCCACGTCCTGCGCGTACACAGTCCCGGTACTGTTGATACGCCTTGCGATTTGGTTGACGTTGACGCCGATTTTTTGAAGCTCTGCGGTCTGCGCCCGGATGTCGCTGGTATCCACTTGGACAACATAGCCGTCAATCAGCATTTTCCGGGCGTAGGCAGAAAAATTCCTTGTGCCGATCTGGGCCATCTTCTCTTGAATGAGCGTCCTTTCCTCCGGCGTCACGGGGACGCGCAGCACAAACTTCCGTTTTCGGTTTGCCATTTTCTCACCTTCCTTCATTCAGGGGTTTGGGGACTTCCCCAAGATACAAACGGGAAGCCGTTTGCCGGGAGTGTAGCCACACTCCCTATGCTTGCTGCTGTTTTTCTTTTCCTCCACTCCTAATACTCCGAAAAGCCCTCAAACTACCCGCAAACTATCAACTTTGTTGCAAAAAACGCAAAAAAATAAGAGGCCCTTGGCCTCCATACAACAAATGACAAACGAATGCCGAATACGTTTGATGCAGTCGCTTGACAGTCCCGCGTCCACGGCACATCGTTAAACATACTCGTTCTTTTGTTTTGCCTTTACAGGGAATACGGTATAAAAGATTCTGTCATACTACTTTTATATCATCAAATAAGCAGAGGTGAAACGAAATGGAACACAATTACAATGAAATCCTGCGGGACTACCGCACCTATTTGGCCGAACATGAAAAATCTCACGCAACCATACAAAAGTATGTCCGTGAGCTGCTTTGGTTCCTTTCATTTTTACAGGGAGAAGAACTAACAAAAGCAAAGGTTCTGGAATACCGGGAACAACTGCAACAGAAACACCATGCCCGCACCGTAAACGCCAAGCTGTCCGCCATTCATTCCTATCTGGACTACCTGGGACTGGCGGCCTGCAAGGTGCGGTTTTTAAAAATCCAGCACACGGTATTTGTGGACGACAGCCGGGATTTGACCGAAGCGGAATACCACCGCCTGTTAGACGCTGCCAAACGGAAAAAGGACAGCCGCCTGTATCATGTGATGCTTGCTATCTGCGCCACCGGAATCCGGGTCAGTGAGCTTTCGTTCCTGACCGTTGAGGCGTTGCAAAAAGGGAAAGCGGAAATCCGCATGAAAGGCAAAACCAGAACCATTCTCTTGACAAAGGAACTGTGCCGGAAATTAAATGCCTATGCCAAAGAAAAAGGCATCCGAACGGGGTATCTGTTCTGTACCCACACCGGAAAGCCCTTAGACCGAAGCAATATCTGTCATGATATGAAAAAGCTGTGCCGGGCGGCAAGGGTAAATCCCCAAAAGGTCTTTCCCCACAATCTGCGCCACCTGTTTGCAAAATGCTACTATGCCATCAAAAAGAATCTGGCGTATCTGGCGGATATTTTAGGGCACGCCTCCGTGGACACTACGCGGATTTATGTCGCGATGGGCACACGGGAACATGAGCGAACCTTACAGCGGATGCGCCTGATCTCATAGCACCACGGAATAATGATTCTGTGGTTCCATGGCCTCCTTGCTCAGTTACAAGTAGAACTGATTAGCTTTATTATAGATAGTTTAGCCTTGATTTTCAAGCACTTGTTACATATCAAATGTAAAAATAAATACGAAAAATAGACCTGCACCCGGATAAATGTGCGCAGGTCTGGTTTTCATGCCTATCAGAACTTCCTTTTCCAGTGCCGAGATGCTATTCAGCCGTTGGAAACAGAGAGAAATACCACAGAATCATTATTCTGGGGTAATGAAAGCCATTCAGCACAAAGGATAGGCGGTTCAGATTCCCGTTGAAACGGCAGGAGGTGAATGGAGTGGAAGAAAGATGTCCGATAGAATTGTTGGAGTGCTTGGCCCAAAAAGCCGGATGTGGGTATCTTTCCGATTTGCGGTATCTCAGCCCATGGGAGCAATTCCATCTGACGATGGAACTGGTGCAGATTCCTGCGGAAGCATTTTCGCTGAAATCCTGGAATGACGCCTTGGCTTATCTGGCTGGCCTTGCCCCGGAAGCGACTGTATTCGATGCAAAAGAACGATTGATTTGGCAGCTATCGGAACATTCCAGCATTTTGCACCGTCATCTGAGCCAGGAATGAAACGGAGCGGAAAGGGCGGTCTATTCATCCATGGTGATCCAATCATAAGAGAAAGAGAGGAAAAAGTCATGAAAAAGCGCGCAATATCGTTAGTTCTGTGCCTGATGATGGTCGTGACGCTGTTTGGCAATGGGATACCCGTCTATGCAGCAAACGAATTAGAGCCACCCATCGTCGCCACAGAAGAAACGAGCCAGGATGCCCAGGAGGAATCCGAGGCAGAGGGCAGTCCAGCCGTGGAAGCCTCTGAGGCCGCACATGGGGAAGATACAAACGCGGCAGGCGAGGCAAGCTCAGAGGTCGCGGGAACATCTGAGACGGACGAAACGACGGAGGACGAAACGACGGAAGCCACGGACGCAGAGGAAACGGCTGGGGCAGAAGAAGGGACCGAGAATAAACCGCCCGAAGCCGCAGATACAGAAGAAAGTGCAACAGTAAATACACCGGAGACGACGGAAGAAGCTGTTGCAGAAGAAAAGCCGGACGTTGCTACCCCTGCTGAGGCAGATAATGGCCTAGTCACAGTACCCAATGAAGATGGATTGACTTTGCAGGAGATTATTAATGCGGCAGAGGACAATACACTCACAACTATTGAGATTACAGAGGATATCGAACTAGAGAGCTGCTTATTAATCCCTGCCAATAAAGATATAAAGATTCAATCATCGGATGAAGAACAATACACGATTGAAGCCCCTGGCGGACTGATTGCGCTTTTCCAAAACCTGATTTCGGTTGAAGAAGGAGCCCACCTCACCTTTGAAAATGTAAGGATTTTATCTTCGCGCCAGGGCACGAGGGGACCGGTTCTTTTAGTGAATGGTGAGGTTACCCTTGGCGAGGATGCAATCATTACAACAAATAGTAATGAAAAGCAGTTTGCCAGTGCTGTGAAAGTAGATGGTGAAGATGCAATACTAACCATTGCCGGAGGAACCATTTCTGATTTTTCGTTTACAGGTAGTGGTGGAGCAGTTTTTGTGGAAAATGGGACGCTCAACATAACCAGTGGGACGATTGAGAATTGCAGTGCTCACTTAGGTGGCGCCGTTGCTGTTGAAAAGCAAGGAACCGTTATCATGAGCGGTGGTCAGATCAAGGAATGTAAAGCAGATGAATCTGGCGGCGGTATTTATCTTGCGCCAACAGGCAGTACATTTGACATGTCCGGCGGAGAAATTACCTCCTGTGATGCCTGGTGGGCTGGTGGGGCTATAGCTGATGATGGAGGTAACAGTGTTAGCATAAGCGGTGGGCATATTTCTAAAAATAATTCCATAAATGGTGCCGGTGTATACGTCGGCAATCTCAGCACTTTCCATATGTCCGATGGAGCCATTGTATCCAACCACTCGAACGCATCCGGTGGGGGGCTGCATCTAATGGGTGCTACGGGCGAAATGACTGGAGGAACAATTTCGTACAATACGGCAGATTCTCAAGGAGGAGGCATTGTCTTATTTCAGGATAAAGCTGATGGTAACCTGACGATTACGGCCGGTACAATTAGTCATAACACTGCAAATGGTATAGATTTAGGCGGTGTAATTCATTATGCGGGCGGTGGAATCTATGTTGATGAGGGGTGTGCCCTTCATCTATATAATGTTGCCATTGCCAATAATGAGGCAGTTAATAACCCCACCCGGCAGGGCCGGGGCGGCGGCTTTGCGGCATGCCCGACAGCAAAGGTAGAAATTCATTTGAATCAGGGAGCGATTATTTACCAGAACAGGGATCAGTCTGGTTTTGCAGATGAAGTCTACGTACAGGAGCGGGGAGCAAATCAGAATATACCTTTCATTTCTCAATATTACTTAGGAGGCGGAAAGTACGATTGGACAGATGCAAAGGGTAACACGATAGACGTTTATCAATCGGTGCAAACCTATCGAGACGATCCAAACCAAAATATCACTTTGTTTAACGACCTGACTGACAAAGATCCTGGAGTGAAGGACGCTCTAGAGGAAGTAAAGGTACATATCGCCGAAAATAAAGGATTGTACGGAGGGGGTATTGCAACAAACGGTACGGTAATTATCGGTACAGAAACAGAAGAACCAGCAACAGGCGACTTGACCGTTTCAAAGGCTGTATCCGGTGATGGAGCAGATTCCAATAAGCCGTTTTCCTTTACTATTTCTGCAACTTATAAACCGTTCAAAGCAATCAACGGAACCTATGGAGATATGAAATTTATTGACGGGGTTGCTAATTTTACTCTGAAAGACAAGGAAAGTAAAACTGCTTCTGGGCTTCCCGCTGGAACGGTATACACCGTAACAGAAAATGACAACGACGATTATACTGTAACTAAGGCAAATTCTGAGGGCACGATTCAGCAAGATACAACTGTGACGGCCTCGTTTGAAAATCGGAAGGAAATGCCTCCCTGTCCCTGTGGAGAGGGGGAGTTAACAGTGGCAAAAACAGTGACTGGCTCTGGCGGTGACCTTAATAAGGAGTTCACTTTTACTGTGACGCTGGATAAAAAGAACCTTAGTGGCCAGTATGGAGATATGACATTCGCTAATGGAGTTGCCACCTTTACTTTGAAGCACGGGCAGAGCAAGACAGCCAAAAGGCTTCCCGCAGGCGCGTCCTATACGGTCGAGGAAACCGGCAGTGATGGCTATATTGTGAGCAAGACCAATGCAGCAGGCACCATCCAGACGGGCAGCACTGCCACAGTAGCCTTTGAAAACTACAAGGAAAGACCTGGAAGCGGCACGGATGCCCCCCCCCAATCCTCCTGTAGACCCGCCTACGGAAAAGACCGGGAATTTAGCAGTAACAAAGACGGTAAGCGGCTCTCGCGGAGACCAGAACAAAGATTTTACCTTTACGGTTACGCTGGATAAAAAAGACCTGAACGGCAAGTACGGCGATATGAGCTTTACGGGCGGCGTTGCTACCTTCACCTTGAAGCATGGGCAGAGCAAGACGGCCAATGGACTTCCGGCAGGCGTGTCCTATACGGTAGAGGAAAGCGACAACAGCGGCTATACCGTTACCAAGACCAACGCAACAGGCCCCATCCAGACGGGCAGCACCGCCACAGCATCCTTTGAAAACTATAAGGGCAGCTCCGGCGGCTCCGGTGGTTCTGGTGGAAGTTCTGGCGGCAATGGCGGCGGAAGCAGCAGCCATACACCGCAGCCCGCCCGCGTGAACCTGACCGCCACAAAGACCATGGATGGATTGATTCCTACGGGCAGCGGCTTTACCTTCTTCCTGGATGATGCCAACGGCCAGCGGTTGCAGGTGAAGAACAATCAGGGTGGAAATATCACCTTTGATACTTTGACGTTCAACAAAACCGGCACCTATGTCTATTACCTCACGGAGCAGACCGGCAATGACAAGAATATCAACTATGATACGGCTTCCTACAAAGTAACCGTCACCGTGACCTGTCCCTATGATTATGCGGCCAGCGTGTCCTACGAAAAGAATGGGCAGGCATACAACAGCGTACCGGCTTTTGCCAACACCACAAAGCAGGCCGCTCCTGCACCAACGCCTACGCAGACACCGTCTGTTGTTGCACCGGCTCGTCCTCTGGACAATGTTCCAAAGACCGAGGACAGCAGCAATCTCGCCCTCTGGGGTATTCTGGCGGCAGCCTCCCTCCTGAGCCTGACTGTGCTTCTTGCAGGGACTAAGACGCGCAAAGTCAGATTCCAAGGCAAAGAGCATCAGAGCTGACGCAGGGAACAATACCAATGTGTTTGTGGATGGGGTTCATGCTTCGGCATGAGCCCCATTCCTTTTATTTATCTTTTTAAACTACGCAAAGGAGAACGAAAGATATGTTAAACAAAAAGGAATTTGCCGTACTGATCGCACAGAGAACCGGAAGCAGCCACAAGGAAGCCAAAGCATTTCTGGATGCCTTTTGCGCGGAGCTGGGAGACGCCCTGGCGGCTGGGGAAACCGTGCAGCTTACCGGCACCGGCATCTTTACCGTGCGGGAAACTCCTGCCCATACCGGGTTTAATCCTATGACAAAGCAGCCGATTGCGGTAGCGGCCAAAAAGTCTCCTGTGTTTAAGGCCGGAAAACATTTGAAAGAGAAAGTCAATGAAACGCAGGACTAAGCCCGGAAAACGGCCATGGTATGTGATACTTGGAATGCTTTCCAGCAGTGTGCTTCTGGTTGTGTCCCTGTTCATGCTGGGTTCTTCTCTGCTGGACCTGGCGGAATCCCAGGCGGCCTTTGAAGCGCTGGCCGCCCGTGTGGAGGGCGAAACCAAGAACTTCAAAGCTCCCACTGTCCAAGCCGCCCCAACGCCTGATGAAACCACTGCTGTTCTCTCTCCCTATGGGGCGCTAAAGGATGAAAACAGTGATTTCTTTGGCTGGGTAAAGATCGAGGGAACGAAAGTGGACTATCCGGTGATGTATACACCCCAGGAGCCGGAATACTATCTGCGCCGGGCCTTTGATAAGAGCGATTCCATCAGCGGCGTTCCATTCCTGGACGGAAGCTACATTGAGGGAGGGAACCACTATCTGGTCTACGGCCACAACATGAAAAACGGCACCATGTTCCATGCCTTGTTAGACTATGCAAAACCGGAGTTTTGGAAGGAGCATCCCACCATTGCCTTTGACACCCTGCAAGAGGATGGAACCTATACGGTGATCGGGGCGTTCTATTCCAGAGTGTACTACCAGGACGAAACGGGCGTATTTCGTTTCTATTCCTACCCGGATCTGAGTGACCCAGAGCTGTTTCAGGAATACGTGGGCCATGTGGAAGCAGCTTCGCTTTACGACACCGGAGAAACCGCAGCATACGGGGACACGCTGCTGACCCTGGTGACGTGCAGCTATCACACCGAAAACGGACGGTTTGTCGTGGTGGCGCGGAAAAGCTAGGAAAATCAACAAAAGCAGTCATATTTTTTGAGTTTCATTTTTTGGTGCCTTATACTGTAAGAAGGAGAAATAAGAGGATGAAGAACAAAAGCAAGGAATTATTTGTAGCTCTGGCTAGGGAAACAGGGCTTCGGTTCAGCTAGGAACACGGGGCCTTGTGGGGAGAACTGCAAGGCTACCCGGTTGTGATCTATCTTCCCAACGAAAACTATCCAAACATATTTCAGGCTGTGTTTGGAGGCACCCTGCATGGCGGAACGATGGATAAGCAGGATACAAAAGAGTTGCGCAAGTCAGTGAAGGGAATTACCCGTGTGGAGGCGACCGCCACAAGCGTTTCGGTCGTGTTCCGAGCGTCCAATGCCGGGGCTGCCGCATTGATTTTAAATACAATGGCAAACGGCTTGCGGCAAAAAGGCTTTACACGGGGCTGTCAGCATTGTGGGAAGGATGTTCCCACCGTGGGCGCGAATGTGGCGGGTGCCTATCTGTCCCTGTGTGACGAATGCTTTGGGACGCTGCGGGGGCAAATGGAAGTTTCCCACGGCCAGTATCAGGCCCGCAGAGAAAGTGTTGCAGCCGGAATTGTAGGCGCATTGTTGGGTTCTCTGGTGGGTGCGGCTGCTATTGTCCTTGTCAGCCGCCTTGGCTATGTTGCTTCTGTAACAGGGCTGGTCATGGCGGCATGTACCCTGCTGGGTTATGAGAAATTGGGCGGGAAATTAACCAAAAAAGGCGTCGTAATCTGTTCTGTGATTATGCTGGCAATGACGTATGTTGCAAACCAAATGGATTGGGCCATTCTCATTATGCAGGAGTTCGGTGTCATCTTTTTCGAGGCGTACCAGTCTATATCGGTTCTGCTGGACTATGAAGCCATCGAAGCAAGTGTTTATTGGGGCAATCTGGCCTTGGTTTATGTCTCCCTGCTGTTTGGGGCCGTGCCCATGGTCATCAGTAAGCTGCGCAATCAAGCCGTCAAGGACACAATCAGCCGGATGGATCAAAAAACCACACGGCTGTTTAACCAAGTGGTTGCTGGCAGCCTCCTTCACGCTGATTCCGTTGGCGGTTTTAGGAGGGAGCTGTCATGTGTAACACAGGAGATCGACCAACGGAAACGGAAGTAGAACCGTTAAAAAAAGACATCCCCCGGCCAGTGGAATATATGGCCGGAACCATGCCGTATACCATGCAATAAAAATCATACTGTTGTTACATTCGCCCGGAGGGTTTATGCCCTTCCGGGCGAATTTTGTTGTTTCCTGCGTCCCGTGCCACCGGCCACACATTTTTTCAAAAAATGTTGCAAAAAGTGGTGTTTAGCGGGTAGCTGGCGGCTTTTCAAAAGTAACTTTGGCGGAAAGGGAGAGAACCACCGAAATCACCCACAGAAAGGGGGTGAGAAGATGGATACGATCCCCCGCAATAACTTTATCCTGCGGCACCGCTATGACGCATTTTGCAAGGCGGTACTCCGCAATGAGGCCAAAGATTATCTGCGCGAGATGGGACAGCAGCGCGACCGTGAAAAGTCGCTGGACGCCCTGACACAGCAGGATTGGACAAGCTCTCCACGGTAGATTATTACCCCAGCGACAGCTACGTTTTTTCGTCGCATGGATATGATTTGCTCATTGACAACGAGCTTGTAGCCGAGGCATTCGCCAGCCTGCCACAACAAGAACAAAGCATTTTGATTTTGCACTGTGTTTTGGATTTGGCAGACGGAGAAATCGGAAGCCTCATGGGAATGTCCCGCAGCGCCGTACAGCGCCACAGGACAAGCACCCTGAAACAGTTGCGTTTGAAATTGATGGCGCTCATGCCAGAGGGAGGAAAACGCGGATGAAGGAACCCACATTCAACGGCAGAAAACTTCTGCCCCTTTCGGTGATGGAAGCTGCCCACGCTGGGGACGCAATGGCTATGGAACAAGTGCTACGGTACTATGCAGGCTACATAAACAAGCTCTGCACCCGCACCTTGTACGACAGCAACGGCATCCCTTATGTGTGCGTGGACGAGTATATGAAGCACCGTTTGGAACTCAAGCTCATCCATTCCATCATCGTTGCTTTGAAGTAACGGCCCGGCCACGGTAACGGAAATGTTTTCTAACTCCCTTTCCGCATTTCCGCCGACCTGGTGGCTGATGGATGCACCTTGACAAATACGCCCGCAGGACAATGGCGGTGCGTCATAGGGCATACGGACACATTCTGTCTGTACCGAGCCGGACGGCGGGTGCGCCATGATGCTGGTTTCTGCGAAAACAGCGGAGCGACCACCACCCAGCCGCCACATAGGCGTGGCTGCTTATGGGCGACGACGTGCAGGCAGGACAATGATACTCCCTTACAGCCACAGTCCGAGCGTTAAAAGCGTCGCAGGCAATGGGTATGGCCGTGTGAGAACCACGCGGGGGTGAAAGTCCCGTGGAGCTGGGCCGCCAGCCGTCCGTGTTTTGCCTATAGTTACAAGAATCCTTTTTTTGAACATAAGGAGGCAAGATTATGAGTAATAACGATGTGCCTATTTGGGAAAAATATACGCTTACCATTGAGGAAGCGTCGAAATATTTTCGCATTGGAGAAAACAAGCTGCGGCGGCTTGCCGAGGAAAACCCATCCGCTGGCTGGGTGATTTTGAACGGCGACCGCATCCAGATCAAACGGCAAAAGTTTGAAAAAATCATTGATTCTCTGGACACAATCTAGTGAAAAAGAGCCTTGACTATGCTATAATACCCTTAGAGTGTGTCAAGGCTCTTTCCGTCATGGAAAGGAGCATGACGAAATGTCAAAAAAAGAACGAGATGAAAAAAGACGGGACAGCAAAGGCCGCCTTTTGAAATCTGGAGAGAGCCAGCGAACAGACGGAAGATACACCTACAAATATACGGATGCCTTTGGAGAACCGAAGTTTGTGTACTCATGGAAGTTAGTCCCCACGGACAAAATCCCTGCCGGAAAACGCTCGGATCTTTCCCTGCGTGAGAAAATCAAGCAGATACAAAAAGACCTTGACGATGGGATTGACACCATCGGCAAGAAAATGACCGTGTGCCAGCTCTATGAAAAGTACATCCGGCAGAGGGGCAATGTGAAGCGGGGAACCCATAAGAGCCGCCAGCAGTTAATGAAACTTCTGTCCGAGGATAAAATCGGAGGGGCCAGCATCGACAGCGTAAAGCTGTCTGACGCCAAAGAATGGGCTTTACGTATGCAGGAAAAGGGTGTGGCCTATCACACCATCTGCAACGGCAAGCGTTCCCTGAAAGCCATTTTTTACATGGCCGTACAGGACGATTGCCTCCGCAAGAACCCCTTTGACTTCCAGATCAATGAGGTTATCAACGACGATACCGTACCAAAGGTGCCGCTTACCCCTGAACAGGAAAAGGAGCTTTTGGACTTCATGCAGAGTGACCCCGTTTATGCCAAGTATTATGACGAGGTATTGATCCTGCTGGAAACCGGGCTTCGTGTTTCCGAACTCTGCGGCCTGACACCTGCCGACCTGAATTTTGAAAAGCGCTTTGTGAATGTAGACCACCAGCTTTTGAGAAGCACCGAGGACGGCTACTACATCGAAGCGCCAAAGACCGACAGCGGCTATCGTCAAGTGCCTATGAGCGCAGCCGCCTACAAGGCATTTCAGCGCGTGCTGCACGGGCGAAAGAACGGCAAAGGCGTTGTGGTGGACGGATATAAGGGCTTCCTGTTCTTAAACCGGGACGGGCTGCCGAAAGCGGCTGTCCACTATGATGCCATGTTTCAGGGCCTTGCCAAGAAGTTCAACAAATGCCATAAGGAACCGCTGCCGGAGGTCATGACGCCGCACACCATGCGGCATACATTCTGTACCAGAATGGCAAACGCAGGCATGAACCCCAAGGCATTGCAGTACATTATGGGGCATGCCAATATCGTTATGACGTTGAACTATTATGCCCACGCCACATCCCATTCCGCACAGGAGGAAATGGAACGGCTGCAAGCCCAGGCACAGACCACCGCAGCAGTCCATGCGCAGCCTGCGTCAGAGAGCGCCCAGGAGGCCCAAGCCGCATAGGATACGCAAAATATGTACTACTGTTTGTACTACGTTTGAGAGCGGAAACATGAGGGGTAATAAGAATGTTTGTGAGGTTCTTCCGATAGGAAAAGTGCCGGAAAAGCCCGAAGTTACGGGCTATACCGGCATATAAGAAATCCTAAAGAGATAATTGGAAATCTATTAAATGATTGTTCTAAATATATTATTATTATTTTAGAGTCCAAATAAGACAGGGGTACTATGAGATGACATCTGCAGATGGCAGAGGAAAGAGCCGCAGGGATACGCTGCTTCCTATCATACTTTGTTTATGTTTTATAGCCAGAAGCATTATTTTTCTTGTTCAGATGATTCTGAAAAGCCAGAAAGAGAACGTAGCATACCTGTATGATGCTGCCAATCAAACCAGGACATCCATTTTAAAACAGATTGAGGGAGACTGGCAGACGCTGGAGGGACTGGCTGTAAGTCTTAGGGAGCTGGCAACGCTGGATGAGAGCCAGATCATGACCATATTAAAAGATATAAATAAGGAAAATGCCTTTATCCGTATGGGATACGCGGATATTAACGGTAATGCCCGTATGGTGGAATATGGAAGGTAATGCCCAATAGGTTAATCTGAAAGGAATGGAATTTTTTGAGCGGGCTTTACAGGGCGGAAAAAGCATATCCAACACATTTGCGGACCAACAGGATGCAAGTGGATATATAAACTATTTTGGCGTCAGAATCAACGACAGCAGCGGCGATGTCAGAGGCATACTCTGTGCGGTCCATTCGGCTGCCGTACTGAGGGAAATCATTGATGCACCGGTTCTTAAAGGGGCTGGTTACTCCAATATCCTGGATGTAAACGGCAATTATGTGCTTAAGACCATTAAGACATATGAGGGAGACATCCTTCCTGATAATAAAGCGAGGATTGCAGAGGCCATAGGAGGCACGGGCAGGGGCAGGGGGGATTTCGTGCTTACGGACAGGCAGGGAATCAGGCAGATACTGGTGATCCTTCCCATTATTGAGGGACAGTGGTATCAGGTGAGTATGGTTCCTGTGGATGTGCTGCGTTCCAGTTATATTCAGACAGCATGGGGCATCATGCTCATCATTGTGGTGGCCTGCGGTTTGTTTATATGGCTGATGAGCAGACAGCGGAAGATGGCTGTGAATAACCAGAGGATGCTGATGAAACTGGCTTACAGTGATTCTCTTACAGGCCTGCGCAATTTCGCGGGCTTTAAGCGTGAAGCGGAGATATTTCTGAACCGTCCTGAGCTCACCCGTTCGGAGCTCACCGCATATGTGCTCTGGTATGGCGATTTAAGGAACTTCAGGCTGATTAATGATGTGCTGGGGTATGAGGAGGGTGACAGGCTTCTCAGGCTGGTGGCAGAGTTTCTAAGGACGGTGGAAGGCCCTGACTGTATCAGCTGCCGCATAGCGGCTGATAGCTTTGCCGGTATTACCCGGTGTGTGGATACGCGGGTACTGGACAGAGGTCTGTGCCAGATTAAGGAATATATGAGAAACTCGGGCATGGATGAACAGCCCTTCATGGAGATTCCTGTGGGCGTTTACCGGTTCCGGCCGGGTGATGGGAAGCAGTCTCTGGATGTGCTGGTGAACTATGCCAATATGGCCCATAAGATTGCAAAGGAAAGACCGGAAAGCTCCTACGTGTTCTATGACGACAGCATCCGCAGGCGTATGTTAGAGGATTCCGCCCTGGAGGCTGAGGCAGAGGCAGCCATGGCAGATGATGAGTTCAAGCTCTATATGCAGCCTAAGATAGATATTCAGAACGGTAACAGGATTACCGGGGCAGAGGTGCTGGCCCGCTGGCTCAGTCCGGGCAGGGGGATGATACTGCCGGGAAATTTCATTCCGTTATTTGAAAAAAGCGAGCTTATTGTGAAACTGGACCGCTATATGTTTGAACATGCATGCCGTTGGTACAGGATTCACCTGGAACGGGGCGGGAGTCCTGTGAGCCTGGCGGTCAACGTTTCAAAAGCCGGTCTGTTCCAGAATGATTTTGTGGATTTTTATACGGATATCAAGGATAAATATTCTGTACCGGACGGCGTCCTGGAGCTGGAGTTTACGGAGAGTATACTGGCTGCTGACACGGAATTATTTGCAGAGCTGGTGGTCAATCTTAATGCGCGCGGGTTTATCTGTTCTCTGGATGATTTTGGTTCGGGTTACAGTTCCCTTAACCTGTTAAAGAATCTGCCAATCGATGTGCTGAAGCTGGATATCCTATTCTTCCACAAGAGCTGGGATATCCGGCGCGAACGCATTGTCGTGTCCAATGTTATCAATATGGCCAGGGAGCTGAATATAAAGACCATTGCAGAGGGCGTGGAGGATATGGACACCGTTGAATTCCTCAGAAAGGCGGCTGCAATGTGATCCAGGGATATGTTTTCGCAAAGCCCATGCCTCAGGAGGATTTTGAACATCTGCTGATGGAAAATCAGGATGGGCCTTTTGGGGGCGGGGATTAGATAGAAGGTTATAGTGTCAGGAATTGCTGTGTCTGTGCCGGAACAGGAGATTGTGTTGATATTTTAAATATGGCAATTACACAATTAAATAGATATAGTGAAAACTATATTTAAGAAGTTATACTTCTTCATCCACCGCAATCCGAAAAACGGACCGCCCCTCCAGGGACAGTCCGTTTTCCATCTACACCATTACAATAATAGGATTAATTCTTTTCAGCCTTTCCGGCATCCTTCGGAAGTGTGACATTCAACAGGATAGCCACCAGGGTAGCGATGACAACCGGAGATTTTCCGAAGATTGTGGTAACCCATGTGGGGAATGCGGACAGGGAGGCGGATGCCTGTGACACGCCCATTCCCAGGGCAGCCGCAAGCCCCACGATGGAGGTATTGCGGTAGTTCATATCTTCCGTCATGACCAGTTTCATGCCGGTCATGGCAATGGAAGCGAATACAGATACAGTCGCGCCGCCTAAGACCGCATAGGGAATGGTGGTCAGCAGGGCGGAGAATTTGGGGAACAGTCCGGCAACCAGTATAATCAGCGCGGAGAGTCCTAAGGTCACACGGTTGACAACCTTGGTGGTAGCCACGATACCTACGTTCTGGCTGTAGGTGGCAGTGGGCAGACATCCCAGGAATGCACCTATGATGTTTGAGAAGCCATAGCCCAGGATAGCGCCGTGAAGCTCATTTGTGGTGGGCTCGCGGTCAAGGCCTCCTGCCGTGGTTGCAGAGAAGTCACCGATGGCCTGCACGGAGTTGATGACAAACAGCAGTCCCAGGGCCACGCAGGCAGACGCCTCAAAGCTGATGCCGAAATGCATGACCTGGGGAAGCTGGAACATGCCGGATTCAGCCACATTGCCGAAGCTTACCATGCCAAAGAACATGGAGAAGATATAGCCTGCAATCATGCCTATAAGGATGGACGCCAGTTTCAGGAATCCCTTGGCAAAATGGTTCAGCACAGTGACTATCACCAGAGTGAAGATGGCAACCACCCAGTTCTGCCATGCGCCGTAGGTGGGCTGGCCCGCGCCGCCTGCCATGTAGTTGATGGCAGTGGGGTAGAGGGACAGACCGATGGTGAACACAACCGTGCCTGCAATCAGAGGCGGGAAGAACTTTCGTATTTTCTTGATGGTAAGGCCTACGAGAATGGCGCAGACGCCGCCTGCAATCTGTGCTCCCAGTATGGCCGGGATGCCGGACTGCTCCGCAATGGCCTGCATACTGGGGACGTAGGCAAAGCTTACGCCCAGGATAACAGGAAGGCCGGAGCCCAGATGGAAACCGTTCTTATTGCCTAAGGGGAAGAGCTGCAGCAGGGTGGCCAGGGCGGATACCACCAGGGAAGCCTGAATCAGCAAAACCCGGTCTGCCGTGTCAATGCCTGCTGCTCCGGAAATTATGATGGCCGGCGTTACACAGCCCACAATCATGGCTACTACGTGCTGCAGGGCCAGGGGAATTGCCTGGCTCATTTTTGGCACACCATCCAAATCAAACAGGGATGCGCGCTGTTTCACTGTATTGTCTGTATTCATATTTCATTGCCTCCTTTACGCTAAATGGATATGAGTACCGGTTTTGCCCTGGATACCGTCTTTTGCTTTTTCCAACAGCGTAATGAGA
Source organism: Enterocloster clostridioformis (assembly GCF_020297485.1). Lineage (NCBI taxonomy): Bacteria > Bacillati > Bacillota > Clostridia > Lachnospirales > Lachnospiraceae > Enterocloster > Enterocloster clostridioformis. The sequence continues at coordinate 375,076 of NZ_JAIWZC010000002.1, read as the reverse complement.
GCAGTGCGTCCTGGTTTTGATTCAGCAAATTTAACAGCAGCCTGAACTTTGGGAAGCATGGAACCAGGGGCAAAATGTCCCTCTTTGATATACTGTCTTGCTTCTTCTGTGTCCAGGTCATCCAGCCACTTTTCTTCCGGCTTTCCGAAGTTAATAGCAACCTTTTCAACTGCAGTGAGAATAATCAGGAAATCAGCGTTCAGATTCTCAGCTAACAGTTCACTTGCGAAGTCCTTGTCGATTACGGCGCTTGCGCCCTTTAAGTGGTTTCCCTGACGGGTAACCGGGATACCGCCGCCGCCGCAGGCGATTACCAGCTGTCCTGAGTCTACCAGGGAGCGGATAGCGCCGATTTCAACGATTTCAGCAGGCTTTGGAGATGCCACCACGCGGCGGAAACCCCGTCCGGAATCCTCCTTCATGATGTAACCATACTTTTCTTCGGCAATCCTGGCCTGTTCTTCTGTCATGAAATGGCCGATTGGCTTGGAAGGAGCTTCAAACGCAGGATCGTCTGCATCCACACGGACCTGTGTAATCATGGTTGCAACCGGAATATCATACATTTCACGGTTATAGAGTTCCTCTCTTAATGCGTTCTGCAGGTCGTAGCCGATATAGGCCTGGCTCATGGCCACACAGACGGAGAGCGGGGTGTTGGGCTGGTTTGCGTCCTCGCGGCTCAGCGCGGCCATTGCATTGTTGATCATGCCCACCTGAGGGCCGTTTCCGTGGGCTACGATAACCTCGCAGCCTTCCTCGATAAGGTCTACGATGGCCTTGGCTGTAATCTTGACAGCTTTCATCTGCTCAGGAAGGGTATTGCCCAGTGCATTGCCGCCAAGGGCGATGACAATACGTTTTTTCTTGTTTTCCATAGTGATTTTCCCCTTTATAGGGCAGGATATGAGGGTATCCCGCCAAGTTTTTGCATAATTTGAGACAAAAAGGGCTGCAGGACTCAGTCCGGCAGCCCTTACATTGTATTACATGGTAAGATGAATGATTTATTTGAATACCCTGGGAGTTCCTTTTTCTTCCAGCCTCTTTAAAACGTCAGCCGGGTCAGCGAACTTAGCCAGCATAATCATGGCGGCGATAACATATGGCTTGTAGCTTGCTTCTTTGTACAGAGGATCGCGGTAGCGGTCAAATACAGTTGCCTCAACCTCGCCGTCCTTGCAGCTTACATCGTTGATGTCAGCAGGTAAGCAGTGCAGGTACAGAGCCTTGCCGTCCTTGGTGGTCTTCATCAGTTCCTCAGTACAGCACCAGTCTTTGTGCTCTGCGTTCTGAGCAAGAAGTTCTTTCTCCAGAGCCTTGATGCCCTCGTGGTCGCCTTCTGCGTACAGGTTGGTTCTCTTTTCCATAGCTGCAAATGGAGCCCAGCTCTTTGGATATACGATGTCGGCATCCTTGAACGCGTCAGCCATGTCATGGGATACACGGAAGGAACCGCCGGTCTTTTCAGCGTTCTTTCTGGCAACTTCCTCAACCTCCGGCATGATTTCATAGCCTTCCGGATGAGCCAGAACAACTTCCATACCCATACGTGTCATCAGGCCCACAACACCCTGAGGAACGGAGAGAGGCTTGCCGTAGGAAGGAGAGTAAGCCCATGTCATGGCTAACTTCTTGCCCTTTAAGTTCTCTACGCCGCCGAACTCATGGATGATGTGCAGCATATCAGCCATACACTGTGTCGGGTGGTCGATGTCACACTGTAAGTTAACCAGGGTTGGCTTCTGCTCCAGAATGCCGTCCTTGTGGCCCTGTGTAACAGCGTCAACAACTTCGTGCATGTAAGCATTGCCCTTGCCGATGTACATGTCATCGCGGATACCGATAACGTCAGCCATGAAGGAAATCATGTTAGCTGTCTCACGAACCGTCTCGCCGTGAGCAACCTGGCTCTTACCCTCGTCCAAATCCTGAACTTCCAGACCTAACAGGTTGCAGGCAGAAGCAAAGGAGAAACGTGTACGGGTGGAGTTGTCACGGAATAAGGAGATGCCAAGGCCGCTCTCAAATACCTTTGTGGAGATGTTGTTCTCTCTCATGAAGCGGAGAGCGTCAGCAACGGTCCATACAGCTTCCAGTTCCTCGTCTGTCTTTTCCCAGGTCAGGAAGAAATCGTTCTCGTACATTTCCTTGAAGTTGAGGCTGTTTAACTTATCAATGTAATCCTGTAATGTTTTCATTTGATTGACTCCTTTAATATGTTTAATTTTTAATTTGGGTATCGTTGTTGGAAGTTACAAAATAAAAGGGATATCCGTTCCTTCATGAATGTAAGTGGGCCTGAGCCGTTCCGGCGGCCTTCAGCATAAGCCGCCGAAACCAAACAGGTCATTTGGACTTCATGGAAAACGGCATACGAATGAGCAGTGCGAAAAATAGGGCGTATGCCCTATGCTTCCCGGCCGCCCCTCAGGCCAAAAGGATGGCACCGGAACCAGCGGGCCGCGCCACAACTGAATGGCAGCCGGGAAAACACCCTGCGGACAATAAACGAATGAAAGCAATTACCTGTAGCAATATTACATGCAGTAAAATTACATGCAGTATAATTACTTGCAGTAAACGCTGGGCAGAGCAGCATAAACAGCTGCGCAGGTAACTAAATCCTGCTTCCAGGTAATCTCGTTGGGAGCATGAGCCTGGGCCTCAGCGCCGGGACCAAAACCGATGCAAGGAATGCCGTTGCGTCCCATGATGGAAACGCCGTTGGTGGAGAAGGTCCACTTATCGGTAAGAGGACGTGCCTTTCTCATCTCTACCGTAGCGTGGGCACCGATACGCTCGTCGCCGAACAGATTCTTATAAGCTTCTTCCAGGGACTTGGTAACTTTGTGGTCCTCCGGGATAACCCAGGTTGGGAAGTAGCACTCGATTGGATATGTAAGGCCCTTATAGGAAGGACGGGAATACTCATACATGGATACGGTAACATCATCGCCATACTTCTTAACTGCGGGAAGGGCGCGAATCTCGTCTAAGCAGCTCTCCCAGGTCTCGCCTGCTGTCATGCGGCGGTCAAGGGATATGGAACAGGAGTCGGCAACCGCGCAGCGGCTTGGAGATGTGAAGAAAATCTCGGAAACAGTAACAGTGCCGCGGCCTAAGAAGTTGGCTTCCTTATACTCGGGATTGTACTTCTCGTCTAACATCTTCACAAGGCCCTTAACTTCCTTGTCGTCAGCTGCATCATTCTCGTTCAGCGCACGTACATCCTGAAGGATGTCAGCCATCTTATAGATAGCGTTGTCGCCGCGTTCAGGAGCGGAACCATGGCAGGAAACGCCCTTTACGTCAACACGGATTTCCATACGGCCTCTCTGTCCGCGGTAGATGCCGCCGTCGGTAGGCTCTGTGGATACTACGAAATCAGGACGAATCTTGTCTTCGTTGATGATGTACTGCCAGCACAGACCGTCGCAGTCCTCTTCCTGAACGGTTCCGGTTACCAGAACCGTATACTTGTCGCTTAACATTCCTAAATCCTTCATGATTTTAGCGCCGTATACAGCAGATACGATACCGCCGCACTGGTCAGACACGCCGCGGCCGCCAATCTCAGTGTCATTCTCATAGCCCTCGTAAGGATCGAAGTTCCAGTTGTTCTTGTTGCCGATGCCAACTGTGTCGATGTGGGCGTCAAAGCCGATGAGGGTTTCGCCGGTTCCCATGTATCCCAGAACATTGCCCATGGGATCGATTTCCACCTTGTTAAATCCCAGCTTTGTCATTTCTTCAGCGATACGGTCAATGTGTGCCTTCTCGTCACAGCTCTCGCCAGGGAACTTAACGATGTCGCGTAAGAACTTGGTCATGTCTTTCTCATAGTTCTTTGCTGCTTCTTTGATTTTTGCGTAATCCAGATTCATTTCTTCATTTCCTCCATTATACATTGATATTTGTTTTGGGTGTGATACAGGTGATTGTTATTTATCCAGACCTTTCCATACAATGTTCTTGTAACGGTCAGGGTCAGTGTCGCCTTCAGTGGAGAAGAGCAGTACTCTGGAATTCTCATCCAGGCCAATGTCCTTCCTCAGGTCAGCATATTCATCCATGGACATGATGGCTGCCAGCGCGCCGAATGGAGCTGCGCCGGATTCTCCGGAGGTAACAGGCGCGTCGCCCTTGATAGGAGCGCCCAGCATACGCATACCGTTTGCGGCTGCCCAGTCAGGAGCAGCGATGAATACTTTCACATGATTCTTTAAGATATCCCATGAAATGGTGTTGGGCTCGCCGCATGCAAGGCCGGCCATAATGGTTTCCATGTCGCCGTCCACGATGCGGATTTGTCCGTCGCCCGCAGCAGCGCCCTTGTACAGGCAGGCGGCTGCCTCGGCTTCCACAACTACGAAAGCAGGAGGATTATCAGCATAGAGATTGGAGAAGTAGCCTACCACAGCGCCTGCCAGTGAACCAACGCCTGCCTGGACAAAGATGTGGGTGGGACGTTCGCAGCCGTATTCCTTTAACTGCTCCCCGGCCTCCATGGCCATGGTTCCGTAACCCTGCATAATCCAGGATGGAATTTCCTCGTATCCGTCCCAGGCCGTATCCTGTACCATGACGCCTCTTGGCGTTTCGTCGGCTTCCTTGGCTGCCAGACGTACGCAGTCATCGTAGTTCATCTCCTGGATGTCTACCTGAGCGCCTTCCTTGGCGATGTTTTCCAGACGTGTCTGGGTGGAACCCTTAGGCATATGTACCACTGCCTTCTGTCCCAGACGGTTGGCTGCCCAAGCAACGCCGCGTCCGTGGTTGCCGTCTGTGGCGGTGAAGAAGGTAGCCTGGCCGAATTCTTCTCTTAACTGGTCAGAAGTGAGGACTGAGTAGGGAAGTTCGGATACGTCCCTGCCTGTTTCCTTGGCAATGTAGCGGGCCATGGAGAAGGAACCGCCCAGAACCTTGAATGCGTTGAGGCCAAAACGGTAGGACTCATCTTTTAAGTAGATTTCCTTTACTCCCAGGTAAGCTGCCATGTGGTCCAGCTTGGTGAGTGGTGTTTTGGTGTACTGGGGGAAGCTTTCGTGGAATGTCCTTGCCTTTGCAATCTCCTCCAGTCCCATAATCGGCAGGTTCTTGTCATCTGTCTTAGGCATATGATTGACCGCCCATAGAATCTTCTGATCCATCTTACATAATCCTCCTTATTATCATCACGCTTTTTTATCATCCGACTTGCGGCTGTTTACATCAATGTAGCTGTACAAAGTAAATTTGGAGATTCCGAAGTACTTGGAAACCTTGTCCCCTGATTTTGTTATAAGAAAGGCGCCTGCATCGTTTAAGAACTGGATGGCAGTGACCTTTTCCTCCTTGTTCATCAGGGCGGCCGGTTTGCCGATAAGAGCCACCGACTGTTCAATCAGGGTGTCTAACAGGTCGTTGACGTTGTGGACAATCTGTTCGGGCTGCTGCTTCACGTCCCCTTGGGGTTCGGTGTCGATGAGAGCTTTAATGGAACGGTCCACGGTCATCAGGCCTGTTATGTCGTAATTGATGGAGAGAAGATAGTCAATGGAATCTCCTTCCTCATTACGAATGTAGATGGTGCTGGACTTCAGTATCTTGCCGTTGGATGTACGGGTCAGGTATCCAAGATGGTCTTTTAAAGAAGCCGGATCCTTGTGAAGGGTTTCCAGGACTACTTTTGAAGGTCCGTCCCCCTCCTGGCGGTTTGTCACATGACCGTTGTTGATGTGCACAATGGAATGTTCCAGGTCGTGCTTCTTCAGGTCGTGTATGACAATCTCACAGTCAGGTCCGAACTGTCTCGCAAGGCCATCAGCAAGCTGTTTCAGTAAATCTAGTGTGTATGACATGGCTTAACCTCCTTTTCCTCGGACTCTTCAAATCTGGTGACTTTGTACAATAAACATTTCGCAAAGTTGTGATGCGTTGTTTATGATTCCATCATAGCACAAAAAAAAGGAATTGCAAGAGGTTTTTACAAAAAAATTTTGAATATCTAAAAAATTTTGCATTTTCTGCTTGCAAATGGATTTGTATGGTGTTAGTATAGGGGTACAGGAAGTCCTGTTCTATCTTATTAAAGTTTATGAATTAAAGTTTATGAAATGTAAAGGAGAGAGGTTATGTTAGTGATTGGGAACGGTCGCCTGGTTACCAGAGACCCAGAACAGCCATTTTTTGAAAATGGGGCAGTGGCAATGGACGGTACCACAATAAAGAAGGTGGGCACACTGGAAGAGATTAAGAAAGAGTTCCATGATGCCGAATATGTGGACGCAAAGGGGGGCGTCATCATGCCGGCCTTCATCAACACCCACGAGCACATCTACAGTGCCATGGCAAGAGGTCTTTCTATTAAAGGTTATGATCCAAAGGGTTTTCTGGATATCCTGGACGGCATGTGGTGGACCATTGACCGCCATCTGACGGGTGAGCAGACCCGCCAGAGCGCCAGGGCCACTTACCTGGATTCCATTAAGAACGGAGTCACCACTGTATTTGACCACCACGCAAGCTTTGGGGAGATAAAGGATTCCCTGTTTGCCATTGAGGACGCCGCAAAGGAGATGAGCGTCAGAACCTGTCTCTGCTATGAGATATCCGACAGGGACGGTATGGATAAGGCAAGGGCGGCTGTTATGGAGAACGCTTCCTGGATCAAACATGCCCTGGCAGACGATACGGACATGATTGCGGGAATGATGGGGATGCACGCCCAGTTCACCATCTCGGATGAGACCATGGAGCTGGCAGCAGCCAACAAGCCGGCTGAGGTGGGATACCACATCCATGTGGCGGAGGGAATCGAGGATCTGCACGACTGCCTTAAGAAGTACGGCAAGAGAATCGTGGATCGTCTGATGGACTGCAATATCCTTGGGGAAAAGACCCTGCTGGCCCACTGCATTTACGTAAATCCTCATGAGATGCAGCTGATTAAGGATACGGATACAATGGTGGTACATAACCCTGAGTCCAACATGGGCAACGCATGCGGATGCCCGCCAACCATGGAAATCGTGCACAGAGGAATTCTCACCGGTCTGGGAACAGACGGCTATACCCACGATATGACAGAATCCTTTAAGGTGGCCAATGTTCTTCACAAACATCACCTCTGTGATGCCAATGCAGCCTGGGGCGAGGTTCCTCAGATGCTCTTTGAGGGCAACGCGAAGATTGCAAACCGCTATTTTAAGAAGCAGTTAGGCGTACTGAAGGAAGGCGCTGCCGCTGACGTGATTGTCACTGACTACATCCCGCTGACTCCTATGGATGCATCCAATATCAACGGCCACATCCTGTTCGGCATGACGGGAAGAAGCGTGGTGACCACGGTATGTAACGGCAAGGTTCTGATGAAGAACAGGGAGCTTGTGGGACTGGATGAGGAGAAGATCCTTTACGAGGTAAGGGAAGAGGCAAAGAAGCTGGCCCATTCCATCAACGGTTAACGGCCAAAACAGACACAATGTATAATTTATAAGTGATATCCGATTGCAGGGCGGCGGGATTTCGGCACCTCGGGACGACTGAGTCTCCCGGGCGGCTGAGCCGGATGGAGAGCCTGCGGACTATGTCCGCAGTATCCGGTGCTGGGACCTGGTCTGGTTATAAAGGAGGATAAGAATAATATGAGCGACATTATGACCCCGATTCCATTTGGAAAACTGATGAACTGGATCCTTGAAGAGAACAAGAAGGGAGCTGTATTCGGCATCAAGAGGCCATTCATTGCGGACCCGGACAAAACCTATGAGATTTTTGGCCGTAAGCTGGAGACTCCCTTCGGGCCGGCAGCAGGCCCCCATACCCAGCTGACCCAGAATATCGTGGCTTCCTACGTGGCAGGCAGCCGTTTCTTCGAGCTTAAGACCGTACAGAAGCTGGACGGTGAGGACCTTCCCGTATCCAAGCCATGTATCAAGGCAGACGACGAGTGCTATAACTGCGAGTGGTCCACAGAGCTCTATGTGCCCCAGGCATTTGACGAGTATGTAAAGGCGTGGTTTGCATGTAAGGTGCTGGCCAGGGAATACGGCCTGGGAAGTCCCGACGGCTTCCAGTTCAACATGTCCGTGGGATATGACCTGGACGGAATCAAGACAGAGAAGATTGACCGTTTCATTGAGGGCATGAAGGATGCCTCTGAAACCGCCATTTTCAAAGAGTGCAGGCAGTGGCTGCTTGACAATCTGGACAGGTTTGAGAAGGTGTCCAGGGAGGATGTGGAAGCCATTTCTCCCAATGTATGCAATTGCGCAACCCTTTCCACCCTTCACGGATGTCCTCCCCAGGAGATTGAGCGTATCGCCAGATACCTGATTGAGGAGAAGAAGGTACATACATTCATCAAATGTAATCCCACCCTGCTTGGATATGAGTATGCAAGGAAGATCATGGATGATATGGGATATGATTACGTTGCCTTTGGCGATTTCCACTTTAAGGACGATTTACAGTACCGGGATGCGGTTCCCATGCTCCAGAGGCTCCAGGCCCTGGCGGACGAGAAGGGTCTGGAATTCGGCGTGAAGATCACCAACACCTTCCCGGTAGACGTAAAACAGAACGAGCTTCCCAGCGAGGAGATGTATATGTCCGGCAAGTCCCTTTATCCGCTGTCCATGTCCGTTGCCAAAATGCTGGCCGAGGACTTTGGAGGGAAGCTGCGCATTTCCTATTCCGGCGGCGCTGACTTCTTTAACATCGCGGATATCGTGGATGCAGGCATCTGGCCGGTGACCATGGCCACCACCATGTTAAAGCCGGGCGGCTATGAGAGACTGGAGCAAATTGGACAGCTGTTTGCGGCCAGAGAAGCCGCTGCCTTTGAGGGCGTGGATGCTGCCAAGGCAGCCGGCCTTGTGGAGGCTGTAAAGTCCGACAAGCATCATGTAAAGGCAGTAAAGCCCCTTCCTTCCAGGAAAATCAATAAGCCGGTTCCGCTGACGGATTGTTTCATCGCCCCCTGCCAGGAAGGATGCCCTATCCATCAGGATATCACCAGATATCTGCAGCTGGCGGGAGCAGGTGAGTTTGAGCAGGCCCTGGAGGTCATTCTCAATAAGAATCCTCTTCCCTTCATCACAGGTACCATCTGCGCCCATAACTGTATGAGCAAGTGTACCAGAAACTTCTACGAGTCCCCGGTGGATATCCGCAGGACCAAGCTGGAGGCGGCAGAGGGCGGCTTCCGGGCAGTTATGGCAAAACTCAAAGCGCCGGAGATTACCTCTGATAAGAAGGCGGCCGTAGTGGGCGGCGGCCCGGCCGGACTGGCGGCAGCTTATTTCCTGGCCAGGGGCGGTGTGAAGGTGACCCTGTTTGAGAAGGAAGAGAAGATGGGCGGCGTTGTCCGCAATGTGATTCCGGGTTTCCGTATCAGCGACAGCGCCATTGACAATGACGTGAAGCTGGTGGCAGCCATGGGCGTGGAGATGGTGAACGGCAGGGAAATCACGGATATAGAGGAACTTAAGAAGGATTACGATTATGTTGTCCTGGCCGTAGGCGCGTCCGAGCAGGGAATTCTTAAGCTGGAGACAGGGGATACCATGAATGCCCTGGATTTCCTGGCCCGGTTCAAGGCAACGGACGGCAAGGTGGAATTAGGCAGAAACGTGGTTGTTATCGGCGGCGGCAACACGGCCATGGATACAGCCAGGGCTGCCAAGAGAAACGCCGGCGTGGAGAAGGTTTCCCTGGTATACAGAAGAACCAGACGCTACATGCCTGCTGACGAGGAAGAACTGGTTATGGCTGTGGAGGACGGCGTGGAATTCGCTGAACTCTTAGCTCCCGTGAAGCTGGAAAATGGCGTCCTGTACTGTAAGAGAATGGTACTGGGAGATATCGACGCAAGCGGACGCCGCGGCGTGGTGGAGACTGACCAGGTAGTGGAAGTGCCTGCCGACACCGTAATTGCCGCTGTTGGCGAGAAGGTACCGGGCGCATTCTACGAGAACTGCGGCATTGTTCTGGACAGCAGAAGACGTCCCCAGGTGAACCAGGAGACACTGGAGACTTCTGTGAAGGGTGTCTATGTTGCCGGCGACGGCCTGTACGGTCCTGCCACGGTAGTGGAAGGAATCAGGGACGGCAAGATGGCAGCAGAAGCCATCATCGGAAAGGCCCTGGCAGAGGACCTGTTTAAGCTCTCGGACGCAGAAGCCATCTATGAGCGCAAGGGCAGGCTGGCCGAGGAAAATGCTCATGTCATCGACAGCACCCGCTGCTTATCCTGCAACAGCTACTGCGAGAACTGTGTTGAGGTATGCCCCAACAGAGCGAATATCTCCCTGGTGGTTCCGGGCATGGAGAAGCATCAGATCATCCATGTGGACTATATGTGTAATGAGTGCGGCAACTGCAAGAGCTTCTGTCCATGGGACAGCGCTCCCTATCTTGACAAATTCACCCTGTTTGCCAACGAGGCCGACATGGCTGACAGCAAGAACCAGGGCTTCACGGTACTGGATGCCGCCGCCGGTGTATGCAGGGTAAGGCTTCAGGGCAAGGTCATGGATTACACAGCCGGTTCCGCAAACGCAGATGTGCCGGACGGCATCCGGAAAATCATCCAGACAGTCATTAACGACTATTCATATATGCTGTAGATAGTGTCTGAACTGTTATAATGTGTGCGAATTGCCGTACAAAGGAGTCCTCAATGAAAATGTGGGGACTCCTTTAGCAAAGGCTTGTTAAAAAAGTAACGTTATTCTTTTGTGAGAATAATGAAAGGAGAAGAATAAAATGGCACAAAAGCGCAATAAAAAAGTAGCTGTGGTGCAATGCCTGGGGGGCTGTCATGCAGAGGCAGTTATTCCGCGTGAGGGCCTGACCGGGGATTGCAGGCAGATCTTGGCAGACCATCCGGACGGCATACTGAAATGTAAATGGGGATGTCTGGGCATGGGAAGCTGCGTGACGGCCTGTAAGATGGACGCCATTCATATAAATGGCCTTGGGATTGCGGATGTGGACCGGGGCAAATGTGTGGGCTGCGGCCTGTGCGTGAAAGCCTGTCCCCAGGGCCTGATACGCATTACCACGCCGGAATATCCGGTTTATCCGGCATGTATGAACCAGGATGTGGGAGCCCGGACAAGGAAGGATTGCTCGGTGGGCTGTATTGCCTGCGGCATCTGTGTAAAGAACTGTCCGGCGGATGCCGTCAGGATAGAGAATAACCACGCGGTAATCGATGAAGCAAAGTGTATCGCCTGCGGTATGTGTGCAGTCAAATGTCCAAGAGGAATCATACTGGATGCCGACGGCATTTTCACAGTAAAGGCGTAGAGGCAGGAGGCATAAAATGGGAGAGAACTTTTGTTTTACAGTAAATGGAGTGGAACGCTGCACCAGCGAGGATAAACCGCTTCTGCGCTATCTGAGGGATGACCTTCACCTTCATTCTGTCAAAGACGGGTGCAGCGAAGGCGCCTGCGGTACATGTACAATCGTAGTGGACGGAAAGGCCGTCAAGTCCTGTGTCCTGACAACCAGGCGGGCAGTGGGCAAAAACATCATTACCACGGAGGGGTTAAGCGACGCGGAAAAGGAAGCCTTTGTGTACGCCTTTGGAGCAATGGGATCCGTGCAGTGCGGATTCTGTACGCCGGGCATGGTGATGGCCGGAAAGGCGCTGATTGACCGCGTCCCGGACCCCACTGAGGAGGAAATCAAGGTAGCGCTAAAGGGAAATATCTGCCGCTGTACAGGATATAAGAAGATTATCGAAGGCATCCAGCTGACGGCAGCCATCCTGAGAGGCGACGCCCGGATTGAGGAGTCCCTGGAAAAGGGAGACGAGTACGGCGTGGGCAAGCGCGCCTTCCGCCTGGATGTGCGGGAAAAGGTGCTGGGCTACGGCGAGTACCCGGATGACGTGGTGATGGAGGGAATGGTATATGCTTCGGCTGTACGCTCACGGTATCCGCGGGCGCGGGTTCTGGATATCAACTACGAGAAAGCGGCGGCGCTTCCTGGCGTGCTGGCTGTGCTTACGGCCGAGGATGTCCCCAATAACAAGGTAGGCCATCTCCAGCAGGACTGGGACGTAATGATTGCAAAGGGAGATATCACCCGGTGCGTGGGCGATGCTATCTGTCTGGTGGTTGCCGAGTCCAGAGACATCCTTGAGAAGGCAAAGAGGATGGTAAAGATTGATTATGAGGAGCTGAAACCCGTGTGCTCTGTCCAGGAAGCCATGGCAGAGGACGCGCCCAAGGTACACGAGAAGGGAAACCTGTGCCAGAGCCGTCATGTTACCAGGGGGAATGCAAAGAAGGCTCTGGAGAATTCCAGGTATGTGGTGACCCAGACTTACCGCACGCCCTTTACCGAACACGCTTTCCTGGAACCGGAATGCGCGGTGGCCTTTCCTTACAAGGACGGCGTGAAGGTATATTCCACAGACCAGGGCGTCTACGATACCAGGAAGGAAATATCCATCATGCTGGGCTGGGATCCGGACCGGGTGGTTGTGGAAAACAAGCTGGTGGGCGGCGGCTTCGGCGGCAAGGAGGATGTATCCACACAGCACATAGCAGCCCTGGCAGCCCTCAAGGTGCAGAGGCCGGTAAAGGTGGTATTCTCCAGACAGGAATCCTTAAGCTTCCATCCAAAGCGCCATGCAATGGAGGGCACGTTTACCCTGGGATGCGACGAGAACGGTATCTTTACCGGACTGGATTGTGAGATTTATTTTGATACAGGGGCCTATGCGTCACTGTGCGGCCCCGTGCTTGAGAGGGCGTGTACCCACTCTGTTGGGCCTTACTGCTACCAAAACACGGATATCCGCGGTTTCGGCTATTATACCAATAATCCGCCCGCGGGCGCGTTCCGCGGATTCGGTGTGTGCCAGAGTGAATTTGCCCTGGAGTCCAACATCAACCTTTTAGCGGAGAAGGTGGGGATTTCCCCATGGGAAATCCGCTACCGCAATGCCATTGAACCGGGCAAGGTGCTTCCAAACGGGCAGATTGCGGACTGCTCCACAGCCCTTAAGGAAACCCTTCTGGCTGTAAAGGATGCCTATGAGAGCAATCCGGGCAGAGCCGGAATCGCCTGCGCCATGAAGAACGCGGGCGTGGGCGTGGGACTTCCCGACAAAGGCCGGGCAAAGCTGGCTGTCCACGACGGAAAGATTGAGTTATACAGCGCTGCCTCCGATATCGGACAGGGATGCGCCACTGTATTCGTACAGATGGTTTCCGAGGCAACCGGCCTTGGAAAGGAACTGATCAGGAATATGGGGGCCAATTCCGAGGTGGCGCCTGATTCAGGAACCACATCCGGTTCCCGCCAGACCCTGATTACAGGCGAGGCTATCAGGATGGCTGCCGCTGATTTGAATGAGGCATTGCAGGAAGCGGGAGGGGACTTAAGCCAGCTGGAAGGCCGTGAGTTCTTTGCGGAATTCTTTGACCCCACGGATAAGCTGGGGGCGGATGTGCCCAATCCAAAGAGCCATGTGGCTTACGGATTTGCAACCCATGTGGTGGTGTTAGACGACGACGGCAGGGTAAAGGAAGTGTATGCTGCCCATGACTCCGGAAAGGTAGTGAACCCCATTTCCATACAGGGGCAGATTGAGGGTGGCGTTCTCATGGGACTGGGCTATGCCCTGACCGAGGACTTCCCGTTAAAGAATGGCGTTCCCCAGGCTAAATACGGCACCCTGGGACTCATGCGCTCCACCCAGATTCCTGATATCCATGCAATCTATGTGGAGAAGGAAGAGCTGCTGCCCTTTGCGTACGGCGCAAAGGGAATCGGGGAGATAGCCACCATACCGACCGCCCCGGCGGCACAGGGAGCTTATTACGCAAAGGACCATATTCTGCGGACAGCGCTTCCCATGGATGACACTTATTATTCAAAGAAGAGGTAAAAATAACATTGGAAATGAACAGCGAAAGGCAGTCCATCTGCTTTTCGCTTGTTCCGCATGAGGAGACGATATTATGGACAACAACCTTGAAGGGACAGGGCATGAAATGGAGCACGGAATGGAGCATGAAATGGAGCACGGAATGGGACATAGAATGACGAATAAGGCCGTTGAATTCCGGTTTGCAGAACCTCAGGACGTAAACCTGATTCTCAGGTTCATAAAAGAGCTGGCTGATTACGAGGGAATGCTGGACCAGGTGGTGGCTACAGAGGAGCTGCTGAATCAGTGGCTGTTTGAAAAGGAAAAAGCAGAGGTGATTCTGGGGATGAAGGATGGGGAGGCAGTTGGATTTGCGCTGTTCTTCCATAATTTCTCCACATTCCTGGGCAGGTCCGGCATTTATCTGGAGGACTTGTATGTGCGTCCGGAGTACCGGGGCCAGGGCTTCGGAACCGCCTTTTTGAACCGGCTGGCAGCCATTGCGGTGGAGCGGGGCTGCGGACGTCTGGAGTGGTGGTGCCTGGACTGGAATAAGCCAAGCATTGACTTTTATCTGGGAATGGGCGCCCAGGCCATGAGTGACTGGACCGTGTACCGGATTGACGGGGAACGGCTGAAGGCCATGGCAGTTACTGCTCAAGGGTAACACGTCCGAAGGCCATGGCAGTTACTGCTCAAGGGTAACACGTCTGAAAGCCATGGCAGAAGGAGAGCAAGCTGGGAAATATATTTATATTGACAGACGGAACAGGAGAGTGATGGATATGAAGCAGGTATTAAAAGGCGGAATTGTTGTTGGCGGAAGCGGCAGTTTCAAGGCAGATGTGCTCATTGACGGGGAAAAGGTGGCGGCAGTGGGAACCGGGGAGGAAATCGGGCATCTGGCAGACAAGGATACCCGGGTTGTGGATGTGGAAGGCTGCCTTCTCTTTCCGGGATTTATTGATGCGCACACCCATTTTGACCTCCATGTGGCGGGAACTGTCACGGCAGATGATTTTGCCACGGGAACCAAGGCGGCTGTCAGGGGCGGCACCACCACCATCGTGGACTTCGGAACACAGTACACAGGGGAGAGCCTGGCTGACGGCCTCAGGAACTGGCATGAAAGAGCGGACGGCAGGTGCTCCTGCGATTACGGATTCCACATGTCCATATCGGACTGGAACCCATCGGTCAGCAGGGAATTGGACGACATGATGGAAGAGGGAATCACCTCATTTAAGCTGTACATGACATACGATACCCAGGTGGACGATAAAACCATCTTTGAAATTCTGCGCAGGCTTAAGGAGGTGGGAGGAATCACCGGTGTTCACTGTGAGAACAGCGGCATGATAGCTGCCCTGCAGGCAGAGGCAAAGGCTGCCGGAAGGATGGGCGTGGAAAGCCACCCGGCCACCCGACCCGCTGCCGCAGAGGCGGAGGCCATAGACAGGCTGCTCAGGCTGGCGGAAGTGGCGGATATCCCTGTGATTGTGGTGCACCTTACCTGCCGGGAGGGCTGCGACGTCATTATGGAGGCCAGGAGAAGGGGCCAGAAGGTATACGCGGAGACCTGCCCCCAGTATCTGCTTATGGATGACAGCCTGTACGGGCTTACGGGCATGGAAGGGGCAAAATATGTGTGCGCGCCTCCTTTGAGGAAACCGGAGGATTCCCAGCGCCTGTGGAGGGCTCTGGCGGACGGGACCATCCAGACCGTGTCCACGGACCACTGCAGCTTTACCACAGCGCAGAAGGCGCTGGGGAAGGATGACTTTACAAAGATTCCGGGAGGAATGCCGGGGGTAGAGACAAGGGGTACGCTGCTCTTCACCTACGGCGTGGACGCGGGAAGGATTACCAGGGAAAGGATGTGCCAGCTTCTGTCGGAAAATCCCGCCAAGCTCTATGGAATGTACCCCGAAAAGGGAGTCATTGCCCCTGGAAGCGACGCGGATATCGTTGTCATGCGTACCGGTGTAGAGGATACGGTCACGGCAGCGGACCAGGTGCAGAATGTGGACTACGCCCCCTTTGAGGGAAGGAAGCTGACGGCACGTATAGAGAGCGTGTTCCTGCGCGGCACCCAGGTGGTGAAGGACCATCAGGTGGTGGTTGAAAAGGCCGGGAGGTTTGTGAAGCGCGGGAAGTATGCGCTGTAGGCAGCATAACACCATTGATAGTCTGTAAGACCACTGGATCTGCATTCCATAATCAGGCGGTATTGTCATCGACAGAAACAGGTTTAGCCCACATAAATTCATCCTCCATCCATAATGTAGTAAAATGCTTGCATCTCTAACAACTATTATGAAAGAAAAGTCAGATGTTGTCACTCCGTGGGTTTATTTTGCGCTTACGAATATGCTTCTCTTCTGGCAGAGAAAAAAGAGAAGTATGAAGAATTTAAAGAGGCCAGGAAAGCAATGGTTGAATACCAGACAGCAAAGGATAACGTTGACCGGATTTTAGGCGTTGTACCATTGGAAAAAGAACTGGAAAAAAAGAAAGAATTCCATCGCTGACCACAAAAAATCCCATGCCGGGCAGAGTGTCCTGGCATGGGATTTTTTTGTGATAAAACAGCCTTTTTTGTAAATGCTACTGTGACCCTCCGTTTACATAGAAACCCGTAAGGGAATCCCTGCTTCGGACTCGGATATACATTAGGTAAGGATAGTAATAAAATGCAGAAATAACCGCCCCAGCGTCACCGCCGATGTGCTGGCCAGCAGGGGAAGCGCCTCATTGATGAACACCAGGTGCGTTTTGTCCTGGAGCACGAAATGCTGGGAGGTGACGCCGTATAGCTGGAAAATATACCAGGAGGAGATACAGTTCGCCATGGAGGACATCAGCGGGGGAATTTGCCGAAATCTGCCCTTTGCGATGACGGGACTGTGCCTTGTGCTCCTGTTTTCCTGTCCGGTAACACTGGCGGTGCGAAGGGCATTGGCAAATGTATCTGCGAAGAGTTTGAAGAACAGAGAGCAAAAGTGTGTGTCATCGACCTGTTGGACAACCCCTCCCCTGGCTGGATCGACGTAGGGTATTACTGATTGTGACGCTCCACCTAATGCCAAGTTCATTCGGATCATAGTTCAGATGGTGGACTATCAGTTGGGGCAGGGGCAACACTTCCTCGGGACACCAGTTCGCAAGGAACCACAATTCGCTTGCCCCGGACATTCCCCTGCCAGAGAAGCTGCATACAGAAGGCAGCAGCCCGAATATTTTCACGCATGAACAGTTCAATAGAAGTGAGAGGAGGATCAGAATACTCCGACAATACGGTGTTATTAAAGGTGACGATGCTGATATCCTCGGGCACCCGCAGCCCCCGTTCCCGCAGAGCCATCATGGCTCCTGGTGCAATGGAGTCGCTGGCAATAAACATCGCTTCGGGCGGCCGGCCATACGTTTCCAAAAAGTTCCGCATAGCGGCATAGCCGCTTTTTGCGTTCATTTCACAGTCCAACACCAGCGATGGGTCATAACTGTCCCGGTTAGCCTGACTGGCCCGGTAATAGTAAAAACGGGGGTCCATCGTCAGCTCTTTGTGGTCGCCGAAGGTGTTGACGCCGCCCAGATAGGCAATCAGTTGATGGCCGTTTATCCGCAGATGCTTCAGTGCCAGCTGGACTGCCAGATGATAGTTGGGTAAAATACTATAATACCGCATAGGCTCCGGATCCGAGTCCAAAAAAACGATGTTGTCCGTATACTCGTGGAAGCTGGCCACTTCTTTCTGTGTGAAGCGCCCTATGGCAAACAAGCCATCCAGAGGCGCCTGATCCCGCCGGACAAAACGACGCCGCTCATCCCGGTAGAGGGGGACTGTAATCCACTGCCGGGAGAAGCATTCCTCATCCAGGATATTTTTCAGGGCAAGGTAGTAGATATCCTCCCGCAGCTCCTCCATATCAAACATTTGCACAACGCCGATCCGCTTCTCCTGCTCTGTTGGAGCTGACGATGCGGTCCGGAGTGTGTTTTTTTTATAGCCCAGGGATTCTGTGATACGCATAACTCGTTCTCGCGTCTCACCAGTGACGCACAAGGTTGGATCCTGATTCAAAATACGGGAGACCGTACCCTGGGCTACACCGGCAATTTGAGCAATATCCTTCAAGGTGGTCATCGTGTCTCACTCCTTGTCTTTACAGCTAATTATTTACTTTATTTTACTGCTTTTTTACAAAAAGTCAAGTGCGGAGCGGCCAACCGGATTGCAGTCGGTTTATTACTCCGGCAATTAGATAATCGTACTTTTCCAAAATGATGATGCCCGGAAACGCTGAAATTTCAATAGTTCTCATGCCGGAGTTTGCGATTTTTTAATTGCCAGAGTAATAAGAACAAGTCCTGATAGTATTGGGGGGGTTGACAGCAGAAATTTCAAGATCAAGAGAACGTTCTTCCTACATGGCCTGGCTTTAGATGTCAAAAATACACCCTAATTTTTGTGCACTTTTCACGAAAGTAAAATATTTAGTAAAATATATTTGTATAATCTATTGACTTTTAGTAAATATTGGAGTAAAGTTTACCTGCACTTCAAAGAACGACTTTTCACGGGAGGGCCCACCGTAAAAAGAGCGCTTGGCGAAAAAATACTATAAATTTATGGAGGTAAGTTATGCAGCAGCTGGAAAAACTGTCTTGGCGCTCAAAGCTCAGCTTTGGCGTCGGTGCCTTTGGCAAGGACCTGGTCTATGCTTTGGTTGGCAACCTGTTCATGTTCTATCTGACCGATGTGCGCTTTGTCGCTCCCGCCTTTGTGGGCACCCTGTTTATGGTGGCCCGAATCTGGGACGCTTTTAACGACCCCTTTATGGGCATGGTGGTGGACAATACCCGGAGCAAATGGGGCAAATTCCGCCCCTGGATCATGATCGGCACTGTACTTAACGCCATTGTCCTGGCCCTGATGTTCTGGAACGTAGACTTTGAGGGCAACACCTTCCTGGCCTTCTGCGCTGTACTGTACATTCTGTGGGGCATGACCTATACCATTGATGATATCCCCTACTGGTCCATGGTTCCCGCCCTGACGGACGATGAAAATGAGCGCAGTCAGGTGTCCGCGATCCCCCGTCTGTTCGCCTCTTTTGCTTGGCTGATCGTAGGTTCCTTCGGCTTAAAAATTATCGACACGGCTGGCGGCGGCGACCGTAAAATTGGTTTTGCCTATTTCGCCATGATGGTCAGTGTGATTTTTGTTGTATGTTCCGCCATCACTGTGATAAACTGCAAAGAGAAAGTTGTCACGAAGAGCGCGGAGAAAACCACTGCCAAGGGCATGCTGCATGTCCTCATCGCCAACGACCAGGTGAAGGTCATTCTGGGCATTGCGCTGTTCTTCAATTTTTCCTATCAGTTGTCCAACTCCTTTTCCCTGTACTACTTCAGCTACGCGATTGGCATTGAGGCTCTGTACCCCGTTTACACTGGCGTGGCCGGTATTGCCCAGATGGCCGCTCAGTTCACATTCCCCATGGTTACCAAGTTCATTGGCCGCGGAAAGGCGTTCTTCCTGGCTTGCTTCCTGCCGGTGGCCGGCTTCCTGCTGCTGTTCGTTGTGGGCATCGTCGCTCCCTCCAGCATCGCCGCTGTGGGCGTCTCCTCCGCGGTGGTTAACTACGGCATCGGCTTTATGCTGGTCTTTATTACGGTCATGCTGGCCGACGTGGTGGATTACGGCGAGTACTCCCTGGGCACTCGGAACGAGTCGATCCTGTTTTCCATGCAGACCTTCATTGTGAAATTCGCCGGCGCGTTCTCCGGTTTCGTCAGCGGCATCGGCCTGACTCTCATCGGCTGGAAAGCAGGCGTTACGCCCGGCGCGGGCACCATCATGGGCCTGAAGGTTATTATGATCATTATCCCCGCGATTCTGTCCGCTCTGTGCTATGTGTTCTATAAGAGCGGCTACAAGCTGACGGGTGAGTTCTACAATAAGATGGTCCGCGAGCTGCGGGCAAGAAAGGAGCAGTAAACACATGTGGTTAGGAGTTGACTACTACCCTGAGCAGTGGGACCCCGCCCTGATGGAGGCTGACATGGACACCATCCGGGAAATGGGCGGAAATGTGATCCGGATCGCTGAGTTTTCCTGGCATCTGATGGAGAAGGTTGAGGGGCAATATGACTTCTCCTTCTTTGACGGCGTCATCGCCAAGGCCAAAGAAAAGGGTCTGAAGGTGATCATGGGCACACCCACCGCTACCATCCCTGCCTGGCTGGCGAAAAAGCACCCCAGTATTCTCTCTCAATTTGAGAACGGACAGAAGCGGACGTTCGGCGGACGTCACGTCTACTGCTTTAACAGCCCGGAGATGTATGAGTATTCTGAGAAAATCATTCGCGCCCTTGTGGGCCATTACAGAGGTGAAAAGCAGATTGTGGCCTGGCAGATTGACAACGAGATCGGCCACGAAGGGAGCGATTTGTGCTGGTGTCCCCAATGCCAAAAGGCGTTTCAGAGTTTCCTGAGCGAAAAATTTGGGGGAGACATTGACAAGCTGAACGATACTTATGGCACCACCTTCTGGTCTCAGGAGTACAACAGCTTTGAAGAAATTCCTCTCCCCGCTGAGACCATCACCACTCACAACCCTGCCCTGCGGCTGGACTGGGAACGGTTCCGAAGTCTGAGCATTTGCCGTTTCATGGACTTCCAGGCCCACCTGGTCCATGAGGTGGATCCCCAAGCTGTGGTCATGCACGATTTCCCCGGCGGCGGCCTGGATAAGCATGTGGACTACTCCCAGGTGGCCAAGAGCCTGGATGTCGTAGCTTACAACAATTACCCCGTCTGGGGTGGGCAGAAGGTGCCGATTCCTCCCCACGAGATCGCCTTTGGTCTGGACTATATCCGGGGTCTGAGCAGAAAGAACTTCTGGATCACCGAGGCCATTATGGGTGCCCAGGGCCACGATGTTACCGGTTTCCTTCCCCGGCCCAACCAGGCAAAGATGTGGTCTTACCAGGGCATGGCCCATGGATGCAACTCCATGATGTACTTCCGCTACCGGGGAGCTACCAAGGGGGCCGAGCAGTTCTGCTACGGTGTGTTGGATGCGGACAATGTGAAGGGGCGGAAATTCTACGAGGTCCAGAGCTTCTTCCGGGATATCAGCCAATATGCCCAGGCCATGGACGCCCCCATTCACAGTGACGTGGCCATCGTCTATGACTATGACTCCCTGGCCAGCTTCCGTATTCAGCGCCAGAGTATTCTGCTGGATTGCGCAGGGGAGATGAAAAAGCTGTATAAGGCCTTTTATGATGGCAATATCCCGGTGGACGTTATCCCGGCAGAGGCAGATTTGTCTGGCTACAAGGTTGTCTTACTGCCCCAGCTGATTATTACGAAGCCGGAGTTCCGGACTAAGGCGGAAGCTTTCGTCCAGAATGGCGGCACCCTGGTCCTCACCTATCGGAATGCGGTGAAAGATGCCGATAACAATATCCCCGTCGGTGAAATTGTCCCCGTAGGCTACACTGGGC
The DNA here is from genome assembly GCF_020297485.1 of Enterocloster clostridioformis. NCBI lineage: Bacteria > Bacillati > Bacillota > Clostridia > Lachnospirales > Lachnospiraceae > Enterocloster > Enterocloster clostridioformis. The sequence continues at coordinate 353,679 of NZ_JAIWZC010000002.1, read as the reverse complement.
TGACCGGGGTAACGGTTACAGAAACCGAGAGTCTTCAGGACCTGAACGCCTTCCCTGTGGAAGGCCAGGGAGCATTCGCCGGCAGCCAGGGCTTCGGCGGTATCTTCCGGGACATGTTGGAAGCCCGGGATGCTGAGGTGCTATATCGCTACGCGGACACCTTCTACACCAAATTTGCCGCTGTCACTCGGAGAAAACAGGGCGCGGGAACAGTGTACTACCTTGGCTGTGCCTTAGATGAGGGTACCACTGCCAAGCTAATGGGTACCATATTGGCCGACAACCAGATTGAGACAACTCCCTCCGAGGACGGGGTAGAGATTATGATCCGGGGTAGTGCGGAGCAGAAGGTTCGCATGCTCATCAACCATAATGACCACGAGGTACATTTCCAGAATAAGACACTGCCTCCTTTCGGTTGCACAGTGGAGCTGCTTTAAGCCTTACACATAGCAGGAACGCTTGTTTTGAGTTCGCCACAGAGCCTGATCCAGCATGAAAGCCCTATCGATTTTCACTCAGCATGTCTGGAATAAGTATAACCCTCAATTTGATTTCCATTACTAAATGCTCATAAAAGGGGCTGTGAAAAAAGCCCCTTAACAAAAAAAGAACATTTTCAGGTTTTACCCTGGAAACGTTCTTTTTTTGTTGGTATAATTTATCTGTCATGAAAAATAATACCATGTCTTATTATAGTCCAAAGCAGGGAAGATTTCCAGTATTTCTTGCAGATAGTCTGGATATCTGCGATCCGGTATTGGTATTTGACCAGATCATGGAGGAGATCGGAATAGAACAGTATCTCAGGCCGGAACCATTATACCGTATGGCAGGCCGGGATATAATCGGGTCAATATGCTTAAAACAATCTTATTCGGCTTTATGGACACAGGATACGCAAGTTTAAGGGAATTGGAGGACCGGTGCAGAACCAATATCCGTTATATGTACCTGATGGATTACGAAACACCCGGTTACCGCTCCTTCGGATACTTTATTAATAATGAAATCGACGGAAAGGCCGAAGATATTTTCCGTGCCGTTATGGAGTATATCCGAAAAAAAGACGCCGTGGATCTGGAACATCTTTATATAGACGGCTCAAAATTTGAGGCAAATGCGAACAAATACAGCTGGGTATGGAAAAAAGCAACGGAGAAATCCAGATACCGGCTGTTTGCGAAAATCACACAGCTGCTGGATCAGATCAATGAGGACCTGGCCTATACCGGACTGAAGGTTGAGACGAACACAGAATATACTCCGCAGGGTCTGGAGATGATTCTTGGACGATACGCTTTTCAGTGCCGGATCGACGAGGAGGCGTTCGTCCACGGCAGAGGCCATCGCAAGAGCAGGGAGCAGAGATATTACGAGAAGCTGAAAGAATACACACAAAAGCTGAAAGAATATGTGAAAAAGATCCGGATCTGCGGCCCGGAACGCAACAGCTATTCCAAAGCGGACCATGATGCCACGTTTATGCGGATGAAAAAGGACTACATGGGAAACGACCAGCTGCTCCCGGCATATAACATTCAGATTGGGGCAGCGGATGAATATATAGCGGTCATCGATGTGAAGCAGTACCGGTCGGATATGGACTGCTTTGTGCCGCTGATGGAGAAATTCAGGGAGCTGTATGGATTTTATCCGAAATATCCGGTAGCTGATGCGGGATACGGTTCGTACAACAATTATATTTATTGTCAGGAACACGGGATGGAAAAGTACATGAAATTCCCGATGTACAAAAAAGAGACAAAAGAGAAAGAATATCATGAGAATCCGTTCCGTGCGGTGAACTTTAAGCCGGGTCCGGATGGGACCCTGATATGTCCATGGGGAAAGAAGTTCCGTTTTGCATACAGGAAAGCGGTGAAAGGGAACCGGTATGGACGTCAGGAAGAATACTATACGTGTGAGGACTGCGGCGGATGTCCGTATAAGGAACAATGTAAAAAGCCAGACAAGAACCGGATGGTGTGTGTGAACCGGGAGCTGAGCTGTATGTACCAGGAAGTAGTGGAAAACCTGGAAAGTATCCATGGAGCACTGCTGCGGATGAACCGTTCAATCCAGGCGGAAGGGACATTTGGAATCATAAAGTATGACCGATGGTACAAACGTGTGGTAAGAAGAAAGCTAAAGCGAGTGAGTTTGGAAATATATTTGGTCTCCATAGGGCATAATCTCTATAAATTCAGAAACAAAAGGAAAAGAGCTGCCATTGCGGCATAAAGAAGGAAGGCCCGCTTTTCATGGGGGTAAGGGGGAGGTATATGCTTTTTTAGGGAAGTAACAGACCTCCGGATCAAAAAGTGAGGGGGCTGTGGGAAATAGAGTCCGTCTACTCTATTTTTTCACAGCCCCCATTTGTTCCTTTTCAGGAAACTTCGCAAATCGGCCAAGATAGTGTATAATAGACTTGAAATAAAAAATGGCATAGCAAAAAAGCGAAGATGTAACTTCGCCATGACGTTGCCTATGTAGTTTTTTGTTTTTGGTTTAGGCTGCACTATCTGACGGTAGAGAAAGAATAAGGCGTATGGAGCTATCCATATCCCATAGCCTTTCGATAGCGTTCAAACAGTGCAGTTTTTTTGTGGTAAACTTCTAAAACCAACATAGAAGTGCCACACTCCGGGCATCTGAGCGGATCATAGCCAAGAGCCAGAAGGATTGAATTACGCCAATCCAGAAGCCTGGAAAGATAACGCTGCTTCTGAGGGGATAAACATTTCCGGAGATTTTTTTCCTGTTTATGGTGCTTTGCATAAATCCCATAGCAGCGGACCATTTTAAAGTGTCTGTCAGGGATATGTACAATCAGGCGTTTGATAAAGTCAATGGCGGGGATGCATTCGGTCACAGTTTCATGGTCCTCATGGCGCTGATAGTGGATGTCACAGAAGTCCCATCATAGGCATCAATCCTGGAAGTGGCAATGACGGGCCGGCCCAGATATCTGCTGATATATTTAATAGTGATATCAGGGGAGCGCGGATTGGGTTTGGCCCTGACATAAAACCCATCGGGATGGTCTTTGTAAATCTGGTTTTTAAGTTTCTTAAAAGACGGTCCAAGTTTAAGGGAGAGCTGCTCCAAAAGGACTTTACGGACAGGCGCAGGAAGCGATAATCAAAGTGAGTATGAGGGCGCCAGGCAGTGAAGTTACCAGCCCCGCCTTGGGAAATCAGGGCATGGATGTGAGGATTCCATTTCAAATCCCTCCCGAAGGTATGCGGGACGCAGATAAAGCCAGAATTAAAGTTTTTGGACTTGTTAAGCTTGAAGAACATACGCAGGATGACATCCCTGACCGAATGAAACAGGCAGTTAAGAAGGGAATGGTCCTTAAGAAAAAAGATGCGGAGTTCTTCAGGAATGAGTTTTAAAGCCAGGGATGCCATTACATTCATGAATCTGGAATAGTCTGCTTTGGAGTAGGAACAGGCATAATAAAAAGCAGTCAGTGACTTTTGGGTGATGCCAGACAAAAAATGTCGGTAGAGGGAACGGATGGAATCCGCCGACTCCATGGCAAGTATGGATAAAGCCAGTAGAAATAAAGTCTCCGCGGCAGGGGAAGAAAACGTTTTAAATATAGATGGAAAAATATTGTTGAAGTCTACCAAACAGGTTCTTTTCGTTGTATAATGAGTTTGTCGTACAGGGTCACTTTCCTTTGTATATTTTGTTGGCAAACTAATTATACACCAAAGTGTCCTGTACGATATTTTTTTCTTAAAAGTTGTAAAGTCGTATATTATGTATAGTCCCATGCCAATTACCCAAGGGAAAGCTGGATTGCTTATGATGAATTTTTTGCCAAATTCTCGAAAAAAGCAGACGGGACTTTGTTGTATATGGGAAGAGAGGCTGTTTAAAACTAATATAACGGTGATAAATGAGAGTTTTATATTTCCGAGATGCCGCTCCCTTCCTAGAAAAATGTGATAGAAGTCCCTAAAATCTCAATAACTTTGTGATTTTGGTTGTAATTTCAAAACGATTAGCATATAATAAAAATATGATTTGGAACCACGAAAACTCCAATAAAAGTGTGAAGGAGTGTATCTATGGAACGATTGATTTTGAATAAGCTGCTGGATTGGAAGAATTCACCCTACCGCAAGCCTCTGATATTAAAAGGCGTGCGCCAGGTGGGCAAGACCTGGATTCTTAAAGAATTTGGCAGACGCTATTATGAAAATACCGCCTATTTTAACTTTGATGAAAATGAGGAATATAAGCAGTTCTTTGAAACCACCAAGGATGTAGATCGGATTTTGCAGAATCTGATGCTGGCCAGCGGTCAGAAGATTATACCGGAAAAGACACTCATCATCTTCGATGAGGTACAGGACTGCCCCAAGGTCATCAACTCCATGAAGTATTTCTGCGAGAATGCGCCGCAGTATCACATTGCCTGTGCCGGTTCTCTGTTGGGAATTGCCCTGGCGAAACCTTCGTCTTTCCCTGTGGGCAAGGTCAACTTCATGCAGATCGATCCTATGACCTTTATAGAGTTCCTGCTCGCCAACGGTGATGAGAATTTGGCGAAGTATTTGGAGACTGTTGACACCATTGAGCCGATCCCCGATGCTTTCTTTAATCCTCTTTATGAAAAACTCAAGATGTACTATGTGACCGGCGGTATGCCCGAATCCGTTCTGATGTGGACGGAGGCACGGGATGTAGCTGCCATGCAGGAAGCCCTGTCCGGGATCATTGGCACCTACGAGCGGGATTTTGCCAAGCATCCCAATATCAGTGAGTTCCCGAAGATCTCTATGATTTGGAAATCCATACCGTCTCAGCTGGCAAGAGAAAACAAGAAGTTTATCTACAAAGTTGTCAAAGAGGGCGCAAGAGCCCGTGAATACGAAGATGCCCTGCAGTGGCTGGTAGATTCCCGTCTGGTGCACAAAATCTACCGCAGCTCCGCTCCCGGCCTGCCTGTGGCTGCCTACGATGACCTTTCTGCCTTTAAGATTTATCTGGTGGATGTGGGTCTACTCCGCCGTCTGGCGCAGCTGGCTCCTACAGCCTTTGGTGAAGGCAACCGCCTGTTCACGGAATTCAAAGGCGCTCTTACCGAGGACTTTGTGCTTCAGACCTTAATCACGCAGTTTGAAGTGATTCCCCGATACTGGAGCCAGAACAATCCTCCTTACGAGGTAGATTTCCTCATTCAGAGAGAAAATGACATTTTCCCTGTAGAGGTCAAATCCGAGACCAACACCACCAGCAAGAGTCTCAAGAAATTCAAGGAGTTGTTCCCAGATCAAGTGAAGCTCCGTGTACGGTTCTCTCTGGATAATCTGAAGATGGACGATGATGTACTGAATATTCCACTGTTCATGGCAGACCATGCAGATCGGTTGATTGGGCTGGCATTGGAGCAGAAAAACAAGTAAAAAACAATTGGGACACCATATGGACTGGAGGTATTACCAGTCCCATTACTGTTCTGGAGCAAATCACCTATTTGATGTTTATGAAGCTGTTGGATGACAATCAGCTGAAAGCGGAGGCTAATGCCAATCTGCTGGGTGTTCCGCAGAAAAGCAAGGTGTTCCAGGATTTGTGTGATCAGCGAGAGCCCCCGTGTGGAAACAGAATATAAAAACCTTCGCTGGAATGTGTTTCACAACTTTGAACCTGGCCAGATGCTGACCAATATCCAAACCTATGTGTTTCTCATCAGAACCATCGGTGAAGGCAAGGATACTGCTTTCAGCCGCTATATGAAAGACACTGTGTTTCTGATCCCTACGGCAAAGGTGCTTGCCAAGGTTGTTGATGGCATTGATGCCATGGATATGAACAACAAGGATATTATGGGCGATGTTTACGAGTACCTTCTCGGTAAAATTGCCGCTGCCGGTGAAAACGGCCAGTTCCGTACACACCGGCACATCATCAATATGATGGTGGCGCTGATGAAGCCCGCTCTCAAGGACTCCATTCAGCGCAGCCTATATCAGCGAGAATCAGAAAAAGGAACTGATGAAGACCGACAATATGCGTTACTTCAAGTCCGGTCTGCTCTCCGGCTTTGATACCGACCAGTCCAGGCTGCGGATTAGCTATGAATATGATGCTCCACGGCGTTGAGGATCCGCACATCACCTATCAGGACTCCCTTTCCGGCGAGAACACCGAGCGTGACCAGTATTCCCTTATCATGGCAAACCCGCCATTTACCGGCAGTGTATTCCAAGAGGAAATCAGTAAGGATCTGCTGGCACTGTGCAAAACCAGAAAGACAGAATTGCTCTTTGTAGCGCTATTCACTAAGATGCTGAAAGTGGGCGGTCGCTGCGCTTGTATTGTTCCCGATGGCGTTCTCTTTGGTTCCTCTAAGGCGCGTCAGGCGATCCGCCGTGAGTTGGTGGAGAGGATGTCTGGTTCTATGACATGAAGGCAGACGGCTACAGTCTGGACGATAAGCGTTCTGTATATCAGGGAGAATGACATTTCGGATATTATTGCAAGGTTTAATAATCGTAATGCGCACTGAACAGAGCTTCTTTGTGCCGAAACAGGAAATCGTAGATAATGGATATGACTTGTCCATAAACAAGTATAAAAAGACGGAGTATGTGACGGTAGAGTACCCCTCTACGGCAGAAATTCTGGACAAATTGGATACCTTGGAAACTGAGATCCAGAAGAGGTTGATAGAACTGAGGGGGGATGCTATGATAATTAAACTCGGATCTGTCATTACAGAGTATTCTGAACGCAACAAAAACGGAGAAAACATCCCAGTTAACAGTGTAACGAATGAGCAGGGATTTTGCACCGGATATTTCAGCAAAGAAGTGGCGAGCAAAGATAAGACTACATACAAAATTGGGCCTCGGGGCTTCTTTGCATATAACCCCTCCAGAATCAACGTGGGTTCTGTCGATTGGCAAAGTTGTGAGGATAGAGTTATAGTCAGTCCGCTATATGTAGTGTTCGATGTCAGTGAAAGAATTATAAGGTCATATACAACTGGCAGTGTGCGGGACAACCTCAAGTTTTCTATTTTGAGTGAGTTTCCGATAAGCCTCCCCCCGATAAATGAACAGCGAAGAATTGCTGCTACTCTGGATAAAGTGGAAGAGACTATAGCCTTACGGCAAGAGGAATTGACAACGCTGAACCACAAAATATCTGCGCCTTTCTGGATATTGCAATCGGCTATATTTGTTCTATTTTCGCAGAACCATCAACAGTACCATCTATATGTATCTTGGGATATGTCGTTCTTGCAACGGTGGTCATTCTTATATTGGAATTTGCGGCATCATATGTAATAGCAAAAATAGAATACCCGAAGGATTTTCGGGTTTCAGAAGAATATGTGGATATTAAAAATGGACAATTAGTGATGCAGCAGATAGAAGACGATTCCTAAACCAACTGGATTCGAGGTGTTTTGATGGACTTTGTGATGTCCACGATGCGCTTAAAAGCATGGTCGTTCCCATACCGTTTCGGAATGGTATGCTGATGCCCACTACATTGGGGGTGGCTGCATCGGGAGATAGCGGTATGGCGGTTAAGCAAGCATTCAGCATTCTGAACCGCTTGCGGCTCTGGGAAATTGAGCTGAAAAAGAATGAAGAAGATATTCGCAAGGGGAATTCCTGCAGGCGGTGCAGGAGAACACCCGAAACTTTTACTGGACGGGGAAGATCACGACGAAGGCGGGAGTGGAGTATCCGTTCACCTATGACGATATCGTGAAGGGGAGCGGGTATGTCACGGCGCAGTGCTGCGGCAGTTCGGAAGATCGAGCTGGGGACGGTGTATGCCGCCGAGATGGGTATTTATTTGTACTCTAAGATCGACCGGTACACGCTGAAGGACGCGAAGGTGGAACTGTCCTACCACCTGCAGCTTGCGGACGGCTCTTATGAGGAAGTGCCGGTGGGCATTTTCGAGGTCTGCGAGGCGAACCGGACAGTGAACTGCCTGGAGCTGAAAGCCTATGACTATATGCTCCGGTTTGACAGGAGCTTCAACGGCTTTGAGACGGTGGGCAAAGCCTATGCCTTTCTGGAACTGTGCTGTCTGGCCTGTGATGTAGAGCTGGCGAATGGTCCATGATTTCTATCGTCAACGGGTTGATATCTGAAAAGAAGATTCTGGACGACACCAGAAGCGAACTGCCTTACGAGCAGCTTTCTCGGGTGGTCGCCTGCCTTGAGGCGGGCAGTGGGAAAGGACCTGATTTTATATCCTGCTGTTCATGGTAGCCGGGCATTCGATACACCTCTGTATTCTACATTTCATAGGTTGACATCAGGAAGCTGATAATTATAGATCTGCCATGACATTGCTGCGGCAGCAGCCTGCATGTCGTGGATCAGATCTGTACTATGTAATTTGTCCAGAATTCTGCCGGTTGCTCCGGATATACTGATGGCAAAGCCAGGATCTTCAAAACCTTTAAAAACAGGGAAACCCACACATGTGAGACCAATTTCAATTTCTTCGTTATCCATAGAATATCCGCGCTCCCGGCTTAGCTTCAGCTCGTTTAATAGCGCTTCTCTCCGGGTGATTGTATTGTATGTCTTTGCCTTGAGGGGGAAGGAAAGGATTTGGTCAATTTGTGCTTCTGTTTTGTAAGACAAAAGGCATTTGCCTACGCCGGTACAATACATGTAGTTTTTAACACCCATTTGAGTGTTGATAAAAATAGATGAGTCCGATTCTACTTTATCCAGGTAAATGACGCTGTTATCGGACTGTACTGCACTGTGTACCGTTTCATGATATTTGTGAGAGAGCTGTTCAAGAAAAGGATGTGCAATCCGTATCAGGACATTATTCATTTTAAGCGCATTGGTGAGACACAATATCTTAGGCCCAAGGCAGTACCTTTGATTATCTTCGTTCTGTAAAAGATAGCCCAGTGCCGCAAGACTGTTCACAAGGCCAAAGGTGGTACTTTTATTTAATTCCAACTTCTCGGAAATGTCCTTTAAGCTTAATTCTACCACACTGTTCTGAAAAAGTTCCAAAATGGACATGGCGCGCTCTAAAGATTGGATGATTTTTGTTGTTGCCATAATATACCTCCTGTTATCTAAATAGTAATTTATCATCTTAAGCAGAATAATTCAACCGTTTTATTTTTTAACTTATACAACATGTACAAAAATGATTTGTAATTTTGTGTTTAATTGTCATTGACGTAATTATAAAAACAATATACTATTACAATATAGAATAAAGTTCTATAATATAGAACAAAAAACATCTTTATAAGGAGGATATGCATGGAATTTAGAAGCAATGAAATTATGCATGGTGAGGATAGTCCCTTTTACCGCTCTCTCTTTAAGTCTATGGGGTATTCTGATTATGAACTGGATCACAAGCCGCTTATAGGTATTTCCAATACATGGAATACCTGCGTTCCTGGACATTTTAATCTGAATCAGGTGAATGAGTTTGTAAAAAAGGGAATTTACAGTGCGGGGGGAACTGCGGTAGAGTTCGGAACAATTGGCTGCTGTGATGGAGTGGCGCAGGGGCATATAGGCATGAATTATATTCTTCCATCAAGGGAAATTATCTGTAATTCCATTGAGGTTATGGTGCAGGCCCACCGGCTTGATGGCATTGTTCTTCTGGCTTCCTGCGATAAAATAGTTCCCGGTATGCTTATGGCTGCGGCGCGTCTGGATATTCCGGCTATTGTATGCGTTGGCGGTCCCATGCTGGGGGGAATCGAATTTGATGGCAGGAAATCAGACCTGACATCCATTGATGAGGCAAAGGGCATGACCCGTTCCGGGAAGATTACAGAGGAAGAATACCGCGCACTTGAGAATACGGCATGTCCGGGGTGTGGGTCCTGCTCATTCCTGGGCACTGCAAATTCCATGTGCTGTGTGTCGGAAGCAATGGGTATGAGCCTGCCTGGAAGCGCCCTGATACCGGCTCCTTATGGGGAACGCCTGAAGTCTTCTTTTGAATCCGGACGCGCTATTGTGAAACTGGTAATGAACAACATTACGGCAAGAAAGGTTATCACAGAGGAGTCTATTCGCAATGCTATTAAAGTAACTATGGCGATCTGCGGGTCTACCAATGCTGTACTTCATATTGCAGCCATTGCCAATGAGGCGGAACTGGATATGAACGTGGTGGAGGAGTTCAGAAAGCTGAATCTGACAACACCTCAGATTGCGAAAGTGAATCCGGCAGCGAAGTGGGATATGGAAGCATTTTACCGCGCAGGCGGAATCTCGCGGGTAATGGATCATCTGGCTGATATTATTGACCGCAGCGCCGTCACATGTACCGGGGAGTCTGTGGATGAAAACCTTAAAAAGCAGGTGTACTGGTATCCGGAGAACCGTGAAATCATTAAGACAGTGGATGATCCATTCTCCGTAACAGGCGGTGTTGCCGTATTATCAGGAAATCTGGCGCCTGATACAGCAATCTCTAAACCGGGTGCTATTGCTCCTCCTCTCCACCGTTTTACGGGAAAGGCCAGATGCTTTAATTCAGAGGAAGAAGCGGAAACAGCGATTCTGGGTGGTGTGATCCGGAAGGGGGAGGTTGTGGTTATTCGATACGAGGGACCCAAAGGAGGCCCCGGAATGAGAGAGATGTTTAAGGCCATGAAGTATATTTATGGCATGGGATTGGCAATGGATACGGCCCTTATTACGGACGGACGTTTTTCCGGGACAAATAACGGATGCTTTGTAGGGCATATCTCGCCGGAAGCAGCAGAAGGCGGTCCGCTGGCCCTTGTAGAGGACGGAGATGAGATCCTGATTGATGTTATAGATGGAAAGCTTGAACTCCATGTCCCGGATGAGGTCATCAGTGAGCGCAGAAAACATTGGGTAAAACCGGAAAAAGAGATTCCGAATGGTTATTTAAGGCTTTATTCCAAAGTGGCTTCTTCCGCAGACAAAGGTGCGGTAATTCAGTGTTGATCAGATAGACAATATGACGGGGGTATATTATGGCAACAATAAGTACATTAGGCGCTGCCGCCGGACTTGTAATAGCAATTATATTAATTATTTTGAAGGTCCCGCCGGTATATGGCATGATGCTGGGCGCATTGGCAGGCGGACTGATTGGAGGGGCAGGACTGTCAGAAACAGTCGGCCTGATGGTGTCCGGCGGAAGCGGCATGGCGTCCGGTATCCTGCGTATCATTGCAGCCGGGATGCTGGCCGGATTCCTGATTGAATCTGGTTCGGCGGAAACCATTGCTCATACGATTGTTGTAAAGATGGGCAGTCGTTTTGCTCTTCTGGCAATCATTCTTTCTGCATGGGTCCTTCAGGCGGTAGGAACCTTTGGAGATGTGGTAGTGGTAATTGTGGCTCCCATTGCCCTGGATATCGCTGCTTCTACCAGATACTCTAGGGCGGCTGCGACTATTGCCCTGATTGGAGGTATCCATGCCGGTAATATTATTTCTCCTAATCCGAATACCATTGCCTTATCAGAGAATCTGGGTATTCCCATGACCTCTGTTGTGCTGGGGGGAATGATTCCTGCATTAGCTGGAATTGCATTTACATATATATTTATGACAGTACTTAAGAATAAGGGTGAAATGGTGGGTTCCAAGCCTGTCAATAGTGCGGTTATTGAGATGAAGCAGCTTCCTTCCATTGGCCGTGCGCTGGCCGGACCCTTTTGCACAATTATTCTGCTGATGCTCCGTCCAATCTGCAATATTACCATGGATCCTATTGTAGCTCTGCCCATAGGAGGAGTGATTGGCGCCATCGCTATCAGAAAGCCCAAGGAGATGTTGAAGTACGCCAATACGGGTATTCAGAGAATGAGCGGCATTGTATTGCTTCTTTTGGGAACAGGAACCATATCAGGTATTATCTCTAATTCCGGACTGAAAGATACACTGATTAACCTTGTGGAGGTATCCGGAGTCCCCGGATATATCCTGGCGCCGTTGTCTGGTATTGTTATGGGTGGGGCTACCGCATCCTGTGTAGCAGGAGCTACCGTGGCATCCCAGGTATTCGGCCCAACCATCCTTTCCTTAGAGGTGACGGCGGTCCAGGCCGCAGTAATGATTCATGCAGGCTGCTGTGTATTTGACTGTCTTCCCCATGGCAGCTTCTTCCATATCAGTGCAGGAACGCTGCAGCTGTCAATCAAAGAAAGGCTTAAGATTATTCCGTATGAGTCGCTGATTGGATTGGGTATGACGGTTGTGGCAACATTTGTCTACGGTGTATTAGGATTTACATTTTAATTTTAGGAGGCATTTTCTGTGAAAAAAATAAAAGCAGGTATCATCGGTCCAGGTAATATAGGAACCGATCTGATGTATAAGATAATGAAGAGCAGCAACCTGGAAATGAAGCTGATGGCCGGTATTGTGGAGTCTGAGGGGATAAAGCGGGCTGCGGGACTGGGGTTTGAAACTTCGATTAGAGGCGTGGATGCAGTGGCTGCTGATGATGAAATCCGAATTGTTTTTGATGCAACCAGTGCAAAAGCACATTTACATAACGCGCCTATTTTGAAGCAGGCGGGAAAAATTGTTATGGATATGACACCGGCTGCAGTTGGTCCCTATGTGGTGCCATGTGTTAATCTGGACAGCCTGCCATCTGATACAGATAACTTTAACATGGTGACCTGTGGTGGACAGGCCGCGGTTCCTATCGCTTATGCGATTAATCGTGCAGCTGATTCAGAGTATACCGAGATTGTGTCAGCACTTTCATCTAAAAGTGCCGGGCCAGGAACCAGGGCCAATATAGATGAATTCACGGAGACTACGTCCAGGGCGCTGGAGATAGTGGCGGGGTCGGATAAAGGAAAGGCTATTATTGTATTAAATCCAGCTAATCCTCCGTTAATGATGACCAACACAATATATGCACTGGTTAAGACTCCGGATGTAGCAAGAATAAGGGAATCAGTAGAAGCAATTGTAAAAGAAGTAAAAAGTTATGTTCCGGGCTACCGTCTGCGCGTGCCTCCGGTTATTGACGGAAATAAGGTTACGGTTATTGTAGAAGTGGAAGGTGCGGGAGATTTTCTTCCGGCCTATTCCGGTAATCTGGATATTATTAACCAGGCGGCTGTGGCAACGGCTGAAAAGGTGGCGGCCAGACTGCTGAATGGAAAGGAAGAGATGGCATGAGTGGAAGAAGGATTAATTTAATAGATACAACCCTGCGGGATGGCAGCCATGCCGTAAGCCATAGTTTTACAGTTGAACAGGTGAAGGCGATAGCTGGCGGGTTAGACAGGGCCGGAGTGGATTTTATAGAGCTGAGCCATGGGGATGGAATTGGCGGTTCATCCATTAATTACGGGTTTTCTGCCGTCGATGAACTGACATTGCTGCGTGCGGCCAGTGAGGTGATTAAAAATGCCAAGCTTACCGTGCTGCTTCTGCCGGGCGTGGGCACGATAGAGGATTTGAAACGGGCGGAGGATACAGGAATCAGGGCAGTGAGAGTGGCAACCCATGTTACAGAGGCGGATGTATCGATTCAGCATATACGGTATGCCAAAGGCAAGGGCCTGTTTGTTGCAGGATTCCTGATGATGTCCCATATGGCGGAACCGGACAAGATTGTGGAGCAGGCAAGAATTTTTGAGGCGGAAGGGGTTGATTATATTAATTTGGCAGATTCCGCCGGGTATATGGTTCCGGATGATGTACGCAGGCGTATCTCAGCATTAAAGGAGTCAGTAAGTGTCCCCATCGGATTTCACGCTCATAACAACATGGGGCTGGCTATGGGCAACAGTCTGGCTGCCCTTGAGGCGGGTGCAGAATATATTGATGGCACATGCAGGGGACTGGGAGCCGGCGCGGGGAACACCCAGATTGAGGTGTTGTGTACGGTTCTTAACCGTATGGGTTATGATATTAATGCGGATATCTATCAGATGATGGATGTGGCTTCGACAGCAGTGGAGCCGCTGATGCGCCGTCCGCAGGTAATCCGCACAGATTCCCTTATGCTGGGGTATGCAGGGGTCTATTCAAGCTTCCTTCTTCACGCGCGCCGGGCCGCAGACCGGTTTGGTATAGATATCAAAGATATCCTTATAGAACTGGGACGCCGCGGCATGGTTGGGGGACAGGAAGATATGATTGTTGATGTTGCTTACGAATTATCAAAAAATAAGCTATAGTTATAGTATTGTATTGACAATGCGCGGCCATGTAAAGGTTCATGCAGGAACGAAAAATCAAAGACGGGTATATCGTTGTAAAAAATCTAGTATACTGATGTCCTCATGGACATGCCTGGGCTCCGGTAAACGGCAGATACGTGATGCTTTTCCGCTCATAATGTGATAAAATAACTAGAATATCGAATGAATATACAAAATTCCGGAGGTAACAGCATGAATAAGATGGAACATATAACCGTTGTGTATTTCAGCCCCACAGGCGGAACCAGAAAAGCCTGTCTCAGCCTGGCCATGGAGATGGGGAAGAAGGTAAAGGATGTGGACCTTTGCAGCCTGGAGGGAGAGTATTCCTTTGGACCGGAGGATACCGTAATTGTGGGTGTGCCTGTGTTCGGCGGCAGGATACCCGGATATGCGGCGGAGAAGCTTACATATCTGAGAGGCGGCGGGGCAGCGGCAGTGACGGCGGCTGTCTACGGCAACAGGGCCTTTGAGGACGCCCTGCTGGAACTGGACGACTGCTTAAAGGCGCAGGGATTCAGGATTGGGGCAGGGACAGCGCTGCTGGCAGAACACTCCATGGTCCGGGACGTTGCGGCAGGCCGGCCGGACGGCAGGGACCAGAAGGAAATGGCTGACTTTGCGGCCAAAATTCTGGAAAAGCTGGAAGGGGACGGCTGGCAGGAGCCCCAGGTTCCCGGAAACTGTCCTTACCGTGACTGGAAGCAGATGCCGGTGATTCCGCTTACCAACGCATCCTGCATATCCTGCGGGCTGTGCGCTGCCAGATGTCCTGTACAGGCCATTCCTGTGAGCAATCCTTCCTCAACGGACCAGTCCCGCTGCATCCTCTGTATGCGCTGCATTTCCGTCTGTCCGGTGAAGGCCAGAAGCCTGCCTGAGCAGGCCTGCGCCATGCTGGAGCAGAAGCTTTCTTCTGTCAGGGATATCAGACGGGAAAATGAGCTGTTTTTATAATCCACCTATTGAATCCCGGTGCATTTCGGATTATAATCTTAAGATGTACTTGTAAAAGGATGGAAAACGGGTTTACAAAAAAGGGAAGGCATTGGAGAAAAGATGATGAAAACAAAGAAGACCCTGAAAGAAACCGTGGTGGAGGGAATCTACCGGGAGATAGAAGAAGGTATCTATAAGCCTAACGATATCATCCATGAAGGGGAAATCATGGAAAAGTATGCCATGAGCAAATCGCCGGTGCGGGAGGCCCTTATTGAGCTGTGCAAGGATAATGTACTGAAAAGTATACCAAGGGTGGGCTATCAGGTGGTTCCGGTGACCTTGAAGGAGATACTGGATCTTCTGGAGTTCAGAATTGATGTGGAGACAGGCAACCTGAGGCGGCTGTGCCAGAGGATTACCCCTGAGCAGATAGAACATTTAAGACAGCTGGACACCATCACAAAGGATAACCACGAGAGGATGGTGGCCATCCATTGGAACCGGAACACGGATTTTCATTTAAAGCTCTGTGAGATGGGTGGAAACAGTTACATATGCGATGTGATTGCCGCGGCCCTTCAAAAATCCTGCTCGTATATTTCCCAATATTTCCAGACAGCCTGGAAGAAGAATGCCGAATCCAACAGCTTTTACCACAGGGAAATCATTGAGGCCCTGGAAAAACGTGATACGGAGCGGGCCATTGAAATGCTCCAGAAGGATATACTGAATGTAAAAGAGCAGATTCAGGAGAATTATTCTCTTTGAGAGCAGGCCGCGGGATACGGGAAAATGCATAAATGTTAAGGATGTAAGATTGATGACGTCAATTTTACATCCTTTTTGTTTGCCCAGCATGGGCGTTTTCTAATGGGTGAAAGTCCCAAGTGCGCGTAGGCAACAACGAAGCACATAGCCGAACAGCAAGGGTGTCCGCCGTGAGACGGAATCTGAAAGAAGCTGTAAGCAAACCTCTGACCTGACGGACAGGAACCGCATATAAGGCTCGGAAATACGGATAAGGTGGCAAAAGGCACTGAAGTCCAAAAGGTTGCCGGAAGTACGAGTAAATGCGGCAGGTACATGGAGGAAAAGAACACGCACCTTAACTGGGGAGGTCTCACAGGCGGTCTCATTAGCCGTAGTAACAACGAATTGTGAGAAGTCAGCAGAAGCCATAGTAGTGAGGAAGTTCCTGTAATGGGGACGGAGCGAAGGGCTGAACAATCAATCAGTTGAAGTACGTTCCACTTCGTAGCCGGAGCATACGCCTGTCGATGACTTCAAAGGCGGCAAAGGCAAAAGGGGCAGAAAGGAAACAACGCATGGACACAAGCAGTCTCATGGAGCAGATATTAAGCAGGGATAATCTAAATGCGGCGTATCTGCAAGTCGTAAGGAATAAAGGAGCGGCAGGCGTGGACGGGATGACCGTTGAAGAACTTGGCGCATATCTTTCGGAAAACGGCGAAAACATTAAGGAACAGTTGCGGACGAGGAAGTATAAGCCGAAGCCAGTCCGCAGGGTGGAGATACCCAAACCCGATGGTGGTACAAGAAATCTTGGAGTGCCAACAGCAGTAGACCGCTTTGTACAGCAGGCGGTGGCACAGGTGCTTACCCCGATATTTGAGGAGCAGTTTCACGACCACAGCTATGGATTCAGACCCAAGCGGTGTGCACAGCAGGCAGTCCTTAAAGCATTGGAAATGATGAATGACGGACACAACTGGATAGTGGATATCGACCTAGCGAAATTCTTTGACACAGTAGACCATGACAAGCTGATGACGATTTTCGGACGGACAATAAAGGACGGAGATGTCATATCGGTGGTAAGAAAGATTCTGGTCAGCGGCGTAATGATTGATGATGAGTATGAAGATACGGTAGTCGGCACACCGCAGGGTGGAAATATCTCGCCGCTGTTAGCAAATATCATGTTAAATGAGCTGGACAAAGAACTGGAAGCAAGGAGGCTGGATTTCGTCCGGTATGCAGATGACCTTATTATAATGGTCGGGAGCAGACAGGCGGCAGAGCGGGTAATGAAGAGCGTGGCTCGGTTTATAGAGGAAAAGCTTGGACTGAAAGTGAACGCGGAAAAGAGCAGGGTTGATAAACCAAAGGGCATTAAGTATCTGGGGTTTGGATTTTACTATGACTCATTTGCCAAAGGGTACAAAGCCAGACCACACCCGAAAGCGGCAGCAAAGTTCAAGGCGCAGATGAAGAAATATACAAGCAGGAGCTGGGGAGTGGGCAATGGTTATAAAATTGGGAAACTCAACCGGCTTATCCGAGGGTGGATAAATTATTTCAAAATCGGAAGCATGAAAAGGCTGTGCGCAAAAATGGACGGACAGATTCGGTATCGACTGCGCATGTGCATATGGAAACACTGGAAAACGCCAAAGAACAGGGAAAAGAATCTTATCAAACTTGGTCTGCCGCCAAATGCGGCTGTGACTGTGCAACGTATTTGACAAAACCGGGATAACGCGGGACGACCCGGGAGACATCGAGAAAACCTTGTATTTATGCGAGTTTACGGGAGATGCCCCGCGAACGCCTTGACAAAAAAGATGCGAGCGACGCCGAGAAAATCGACGCCGCTCTTTTTTTGCGTCCGAAGCCCCTTAGACGGCAGATCGACGGACGCGACCTTTTTCACGCAATGCCCGGAAAACCGCGTCAACCGCCGTTTTCAAGGCGCAAAAGAGCCGCTCGGCGCGTCCCGGAAGTCACAGCAGCAGACCATAGAGGACGTCCTCACGGCCCTTTATGATAGTATAGCAGACAGGGGCCCGGATGTCGAGGGGCCCGGCGTGCTAACGGAGCGTTACAACGTGCGGAAATCGACCCGATCGCGTGCGTGGCGTGGACTTTTTACAGCCGATCGGCGCGTCGGAAGACGTTACAAAGCGTTACTCATGGCGTGCCAGCGTTTACGGCGCTTGCCATTTCAGATAGAAAAAGATAGCAAAGCAAAGGGACATTTTCCTCAAAACAAGGGGACAGTGTCCCTTTGCTTTATTTATGCGGGTTTGCGGGCTTTTCTTGAGCTTGTCTATTAGTGCAAACCAATGGGACAAAAAAAAGATTAAAAATTTAATCAAACAGAGCAAAAAAATTAAGCGGTTCCTGTTTTTTCCTCATCACTTTCAATACGGCCTTCTACACCGTTCTCGTCGAAGTATGTCGAGTAGATAGATTCTTTTTTATCTTCAACGGCTCGTTTGTACTTGAAGTAAACGAGATCGAAAAGTTCCTCTTGATGAGACGGAGGCAAGAGGCGAAACATCGCCACAAGGTCAGCCTCTATGGGGGACAATGGGCTTCCATCACAGGCCAGCCCTTGATCCTTTTTGTAAGTATCTAAATCTATGCTATCTCCGTTTGGAGAAGTCTCCGATTCGCTACCGAAGACGAGATAGTCTAATGAGACTTGTAGATATTCGGCGACAGTAACGAGCTTGTCCAGACGGGGACTTTGTTCGGCCCATCGTTTTATTGTTCCGTTTCCGAGACCACATTCTCGCTCTACACGCTTAAAATTAAGCCCTTTTTCTTTTATCTTAGTTTCAATTCTATCAACAAGGGATGACATAGTATTCCTCCTTTTATGGTCTCCGATTGGAGAAATATCTCTTGACAAGTCTCTGAACGGAGATTATAATGATTATAAGATTAAAAAATTAATCAAGTCAAGAATACCACAAATGCAAACAAAAAGATATAGGAGGCGAGAAATTGAGACACGGAAAAAGGCCGACAAGGGCTCAAAAAATCAGGCTCGGACAGGCGGGCCTCAGCCCGGAGAATTGGCTCGTCATCCGGCAGAAGCAGAACGGCGAGCTCGTCATCATACACAAGCACACTGACCGAGTGAGGGTCATTCCGCAACTTGGATAAATTCAGAAATGGAAGGAGCAGCAGAACATGAGAAAGATGAAGAAAATCAACGGCTTTTTAGTCGTGAAGTTTAACGCTCGGGAGCTTCGGGAATGGGAAGGCACGGCTCTCGGAAATTATGGGGTCATCGACGAGGAGCTCTACACGGGCAAGCTCGAAATCGACAGGGGCTCTATGGAGTATGACAACATTGAAACCATTGAGGAGGCCGTCGAGATGGCTCGCGGCCTTTACACGGAGGAAGACTACAACGAGCAGCCCTCGACCTATGCAGTCGTTGAAGCGGCCGGGGAGACGGTCGTCGAGCGTGTGACAGTCGAGCCTCAGAGCATGATCGACGGATGGACGAAGAGCCTCAAAGAGCAGATCAAGAGCCCGCACTATCCGGGCGTCAATGCGAACACGGCCCGACATGAGCTTTACGGGTTCAAGGTCGCCCTCACCGAGCTCGGCCTTTTGGATTCCGATGCTTGCCTCGTTCTCCCGAACGCCTTCGGCCCGGAGGAGCTTCTGCTCTATCAAGAGCCGGAGGAGCTGCTCGCCTACATATGCGACAAGGTTTGTAAGGAGCGAATCCCCGGACGCACACAGGAGGAGCTCGACGCGGTTTGTGCAAAGTGTGAGGTCAATCGGCTTGCCGCTGCTCCCGCACTTACGCCTCCCCCTGAGCCCCGGGCTGCTTTCCGACACATCGGGAACGGCGGAGGCATAGCGCGGGAAACCTACGCTCTCGGTCTCAAGCTCTCGAAGGATTGCCCGATGAATGACTGTCACCTATATCTCAATATTTTCAACATGTGCCGAGAGCTTGACGAGCAGATCGACCGCGTTGAGGGATGGCCTCGAAAGCTCCTCGAGATGGAGCTCAAGCGGAAGTATCTCGAGCTTGAAAAAATGTTCATGTTGAATTATGCCGTCAAGGAATACAAGCACGGGCGGAGGGCCCCCGCCTCTGTAAAGGCCCCGGAAGAGCCGGAGGCAGCGCTCAGGATGTTCACGCTTGAATATCAGGAAAAGACCTACCAGCAGCCGGGAGAGACCGCTGAGACCGCAAAGCGGCATCTCTGTCTCAGGCTCGGAGACGACCCAAACGAGAAGACCATCTTCGAGGCCGTGAAGGTGCTAAACGAGGAGGCGGGCTCCCCCGAGGAGTAGAGGGCCCGAGGCTACCCGATTAAGGCAGATCACAGGAAAGGAGGATATTCGATGACGAATCTCACCCCATTCGGCAAGCTCGTCGTGAAGGCACTCACAGACAAAGACATGACGAAGACCGAGCTCGCCTCGCAAGTCGGCACATCGCCGCAATATTTGAGCTACATCCTTTTCGGCGTCCGCTCCGGGAAGAAGTACATCCCGAAGATCATCGAAGTCCTCGGGATAGACCCGGCCCGCGTTGAGCGGTACATAGCATAGCGGAAAGGAGGGACGCAGATTGTCGGAGGTATTTGTGACGCTGGAAGAGGCGGCAGCTCTCGAAGGCGTCGTGTATGAAACAATGAAAAAACGGATTCAACGCAATCCGGGGGGCTTCAGGACGAAGTCGCAGCCCCGGGAGGGCGGCGGAAAGGATCAAGTCATGGTCGCGGTCTCGTCCCTCACGTCGAAGGCGAGGAGGGCACACAAGGCCGCGCAGAAGGTGGACGGAGGCGATGCAATCATAGAACAGAGAGTAAACGCGACGCCGTGGTACGTGGACGTCGATTTGAATTGGTACATTGAGACACACAAGAAACAGTATTACGAAGCGGTCGAGCTTGCGAAACAGGTGCAGCAGTTTGTCGAGCACGACGAGGCGGAGCGCACGGCCTACGCCGACGAGACAGCCCTGAAGCTCGGGGTCAGTCAGAGAACGCTCTATCGCTACGCTGAGGGCCTCCTCGAGGCGAACGCGTGGGCCCTGAAGATGGAGAAGGAAGAGGGCAAAAACTACGAGTATTTTCGAGCTCTCTCCCTTTGCAGGAAGCCGAGGGATTCGCACACATTCCCCTCTATCACCGACGAACAGAGGGCGCTCATTGAAAATATATGGTTTGACGAACGGTTTGCCCGCAACCTCGGAACGGTCGAGATGCTTTACACAAAGTTCACAGCGGTCGCCCGTGAGAGGGAATGGTCGGGATGTCCTTCCTATTCCACCGTCGCCCGATATGTCTCTTACCTCATGAACGACCTCCGGGGCGAGAGCGCGAGGTTCCTCGCGTCGAACGGTTCCCGGGAGTGGAAGAATCAGCGGATGATTAAGGGCAAGAGAAACGTCTCCGCGCTTCAGGTCATGGAGTTCGTACAAGGCGACGAGCACACGTTCGATTGTTGGGTTCAGGTTACTTACCCGAACGGCAAGGTCGCCGCCGTGAGGCCGAAGCTGGTCGCATGGCTCGACACCCGCTCGCGCTGCATTCTCGGTGACGTCATGTGTATCGACGCGAACGCGCAAACGCTGAAGGAATCCCTCGTCAAGATGCTTTACTCGACGCCGGGCGGCGTCCCGAAGCACTTGCACATTGACAACGGCAAGGACTACACCGCCGAGACCAACCTCGGGCAGAGCCGCAAGGAAAGGGCTTGCAAAGAGCTCGCGTTTGACAGTGAGACGAAGGGCTTTTACAGGTCAATCGGAATCGAGGAATGGAGCCGATCGCTTCCTTATCAGCCGTGGGGCAAGGGTCAGATCGAGCGGTTTTTCGGGACGGTCTGCTCCCTGTTTACAAAATGGATGGACAGCTACGTCGGGACGCTCACCGGGTCAAAGACCTCGGCAAAGCGTAAGAAGGACGTCAAGCAGATGCTCGAGCGTGGGGAGTTGCTCACAATGGAGGAGTTCTTTGAGCTTTGGACGCGCTGGAAGAATGAGGTCTATCACAAGCGGGAGCACGACGGTCTCAAGAAAGACCGGGAGAAATGGGTCACACCGATCGAGCTCTTCCAGCACGGGCAGCGGTACGAGAAAGCCGCGCCTCCTCGGGAATATGCGGCGATGCTGCTCATGAAGGCGGACACGGCCCTCGTCAGGAATCAGGGCATCATGAAGTTCGGCACGCTATACACAGACTACGAGCTCGCGAAGTACGTCGGTGAGAAGGTCGGTATCAAGTGGGACATCGACGACGTGACGAAGCTCTACGTTTACACCCGGGACGGGCGGAAGATATGCGAGGCAGTTTCCGCCGAGCTGCTCATGATTGCCCCGAAGGTATCACAGGAGGCCCTCGAGAAGCATCTCCGCAATCAGAAGCGGCAGCTCAAGGAAGTCCGGGAGACCCTCGAAGAGTTCCGCCGCCCCTACGAGCTCCGGCTTGAGGAGGGGGACGGGAAGGCCCGGGCGGTCGGCGCGCTCGACCTTACAATCAGATCGGAGCGTAGCCAGACGCCGAAGGTCATCACGCTCCCCACCGACAAGGAGTTCCGGGGAGAGGCCGAGGCAAAGCGGAAGGCAACCGCGAAGGCCGGAGGCGATTCGGAGTTTATCACCGCGAAAGCGGAAGCGGCCCTCTCAAAGCTGAGGGGAATCGGATAAGGAGGATTTACACATGGAAGCAACAGCAGCAGCAATTTACACGGGCGAAACGCAGACGATCGCGGAGCGCGTGAATAACTATATCGCCGCCACAAAAGGCAGCATCGCGGGAATTGCCCGCGAGATCAACTACTCAAGGACGACCATCTCCCGCTATCTCTCGGGCAAGTATGACAGCGACCCGAGCGACCTCGAGCGGAAGCTCTCCGAGTACCTTCGGGAGCAGGGCGAAGAAATTGACGCCAGCGCTCCCGGGGAGGCTCCCCGGAAGTTCCTAAAGAAGCGGACGGACATCTTCGAGAGCCGGGACATGAAGAAGGTCATCGGCGTATGCAGCGCAGCACAGGAGGACATCGGCCTCGGCATCGTGGTCGCGAAGAGCGGATTCGGCAAGACCTACGCCCTCAAGTATTACGCAAAGATGCCCCGGGTCGCCTATGTGGAATGTGACGACACCATGAGCAGCCGCGACCTTGTGGAGGCGATTGAGCGGGCGCTCGGAATCCCCTCCTCCTACGGCACAATCTGGAAGCGGGTCAACGGCATCCGGGAGTTTTGCAACGTCAACAAGGGTTATCTCATTATCATCGACGAGGCCGACAAGCTCATAAGCAAGTATACACAGAAGAAGATGGAGATTCTCCGGGGTATATTCGATCAGGCCGACGTCGGCCTCGTAATCGCCGGAGAGCCCCGCCTCGAGGCGCAGATCAAGACCTACCTCAACCGCTTCGCGAACAGGGTCGACTTTTATGCCTCCCTGAAGGGGCTCTCGGGCGCAGAGGTTGAGAGCTACCTCGACGGCTACGACATCGACAGGGACGCCCTCGAGGAGCTCAAGGCCCGGGCGTGCAACAGTCAGACGGGATGCTTCCGTCTCTTCGACCGGACGCTGAACAATATTATCAGGATTCTCAACGCCAACAACGAAACGACGATCACGCTCAAGGTCATCGCTCAGGCGTCCGACATGATGATGCTCTAACGGACAGGAGGCCGAAGCAATGAAAATGATAAAACAGCGGCTCATGGGGCTCGCCCTCGTCGTGATCTCCGTCCTCATGCTGCTCCTCGCCTCCACCGGTGAGACGCTGGAAGACCGGGACGTGACCGCCGTGCTCATCACCCTCCCCCTCGGGGTTTTCATGATGGTAACAAAGCAGTATGTCCTCTATGACGGGGAGGGGCCCGTCGAGGAGGAAAATGAACAGCCGGGGACACAGCGCCCCGAACACATAGCAAGAAAGGAGTTCCAAAATGGGACGAAAAAGAATTGTAGAGGCCCCCGTCTTCAAGACGTGGGAAGAAGTAGATGCCGCGCTCCGGGAAATCGCTGAGGAGGAAATCGCGATCGCCGACATTGAGGGCGAAATGAACAAGCAGATTAACGGCATTAAAATCACGGCAGCGCAGGAGGCAAAGCCTCACCATGACAGAATCAGCACGCTCGAGAAGGACGTCAAGGAGTTCGTCACGGAGCATCGTGACGAGCTCGGAGGTAAGAAAACGCGGACGCTCAACTTCGGCGAGACCGGGTTCAGGAGGAGCACGTCGGTCGTGATTCCGAAAGACAAAGGGCTTGTCGCTGAAATTATCCGCCGTCTGAAGGTGAAGAAGCTCACGGACTGCATCATCACCGAGGAGAAGGTAAACAAGGATGCCCTCCGGCAAAAGGGCGAGGACATTGTCATCGCGGTCGGGGCGCGCTGGAAGCAGGAGGATGCCTTTTGGTATGAGGCCCATCAGGAGAAGCTCGAGGCTTCCCGGAATATTCAGTAAAGGACAGTAAAGGAGACAGCACAGACACAGAATGAAAGTTGACATCTTCAGTACAGACCGAAAATACCGGGTCATATATGCCGACCCGCCGTGGAAGTACAGCAGCAAAGAAGCGTTAGGGAAGAAATTCGTCCCGCTTGAAAAAGTTTACCAGACAGAGGAAACGGCCTCCATGTGTGAATGGGATGTCGGAAGGATTGCGGAAAAGGACGCGGCGCTCTTTATGTGGACGACGGATTCACACATCGAAGACGCGCTCAAGCTCTTCAGAGCGTGGGGGTTCCGTTATGTGACGGTCGCGTTTGTCTGGAAGAAGGTAAGTATCAACGGGAAGACCCTATCGAATCTCAGTCAATGGACGCTTAAAAATTGCGAGTTATGCCTTTTTGGAACAAGGGGGAGGATGCTCCAATATAAGAAAGCGAACAACGTGCAGCAGCTTGTCGAAGCGGTCAGGAAACGGCACAGTGAAAAGCCTGAAGAGGTCAGGAGGCGGATCGAGCAGCTATTCGGAGACGCTCCGAAGATTGAGCTCTTCGCCCGGGAACGTGCTGAAGGGTGGGACTATTGGGGAAATGAGGTGTAAAACATGGCGACAACAAAACAGGGGCGCACGTCCGCCCCCCGCTCTTCCATCCGTACAATATGGGCTATTGCAAAGAGCCCGGAGCTCTCCCTCGAGGAAGCCGACCTCTATGCCCTCATAGAGAGGGAAACAGGCAAGCAGCACATGAGGGAGCTCTCTCAAGGGCAGATCGACAAAGTGTGTCGTGTGCTTCAGCAGATGAAGGACGGCGTCCGGGCCCCGGCCCCTAAACCGGGAAAACGGACGGACGAGGGAGGCAATCCGCAGACGGTCGCGCAGCGGCGCAAAATCTACAAGCTCACGGAGGAGCTCGGATGGAATGACACCCCGGCCCGGCTCAACGGGTTCATTCTGAAGATGTTCAAGGTCAGCCGGATCGAATGGCTCACGGTCTCACAATGCTACAAGTTGATCGAGGCCCTGAAGAAGATGCTCGAGCGCGAACAGGCAAAGGAGGCAGACAGTGACAACGAAGAAGAAACGGCTCACTCAACGAGAGAAAACTGAGAACGCCCGTATCAAAAAGGAGATGCAGAAGGAAGGCATCCTCCCACCAGACAAGGCCCGGCTTAATCGGAAGAAGTTCGCCCGGGAGGTTATGGCGGAGTTTGGGGAGATGGATGTCTTCGCTGCCGACCTTTACCTCCGCAGGGCAATCGGCTGCATGGTCTCGGAGGATATGCCGAGGGTCTCCGAGGAACAGGTCGGCGTCCTGAAGCTCCTGAAGATTGCAGTCGAGACACAGAAGTTCATGAAGGCCCTCGAAGCAGAGGGCCGGACACAGTACACGATCGGGGAGTACGTCGACAAGGTCGTCCTCCCGATCAGGTCATTGTAGGAAGGAGCAGCACATGAAAACCTATCAACTCGCGATCCGGGAGATCGCAGCGGCTCACGAGAAGCTCGGGGAGCCGATGAAGCAGGAGGAGCGACAGCTCCTTGAGAAGATGAACACCTACCAGCTCGCGCAGGAGCTCAACCTTGCAAAGGAGGCGGTCAGCCTCCGGCAGATGGAGGAGTTCCTCGAGCTCACCCGTAAAGTGGAGGAGAATGAGCGGCGCAGGATGGCAAAACAAGAACAGGAGGAAACAAAATGAAAGCTATTGCAAAGGGCATCGACGTCAGCAAATGGCAGGGAACAATTAATTGGACACAGGTCAAGGGCGCGGGCATCTCGTTCGTCATGATGCGCCTCGGGCGCGGAAAGCTGAAGGGCGGGCCGTGTGACTATGACATCAAATTCAAGGACAACATCGCGGGAGCGCTCGCGGCGGGCCTCGGGGTCGGCGTGTACTTCTACAGCTACGCCCTCAGCGTCGCAGACGCGAAGGCCGAGGCGGAATGGGTCATGAAGGCCCTCGAGCCTTACAAGGGAAAGCTCACCTATCCCGTCGCCTTTGATCTCGAGGACAGCTCTCAGGCGGGTCTCGGGAAGGCCGTCCTCTCGGACATGATTGTCGCGTTTTGCGGAGCGCTTGAGACGGCGGGCTATTACGTCAGCCTTTACTCTAACCTCTCATGGCTTACGTCAAAGTATGACGCAGCGAAGATTAAGCGGTTCGACGTATGGCTCGCACAGTGGGAAGTCAGCGCCCCGACCTACTCCGGGAGCTTCGGCATGTGGCAGCACACAAGCAAGGGCAGCGTCCCGGGCATCTCCGGGAACGTTGACCTCGACGTCGCCTATTATGACTTCCCGGACGTTATCAGGAAGAAGGGCCTCAACGGATTCGGTGCAGCTTCCACTCCGGCCCCGGTTCCCGGCCCGGGCACAGAGCTCACCGGGCAGGGCCTCGCGGACTATTGCAAGGGCTTAATCGGAAGACCGAGCGCCTACATGTGGGGCGAGTTTGGCAGAGAGATCACAGTCTCCCGCATTGAGGCGGCGGCGAAACAGTACCCGGGCCACTACAGCGCGCAGCGTGTGGTACACCTGAAGACGCTCGTCGGGAAGGGCTACATCGGGAGCGATTGCGTCGGCATGATTAAGTCCTATTATTGGGGCGGCATCGGGAATGTGAAGTATGTCGCCGCGACCGACAAGTCGGCGGGAATGATGCTCGACGCGGCAAAGGTCAAGGGGGACATCGGGAGCATACCCGAAAGGCCGGGCGTGTGTGTCTGGATGGAGGGTCACATCGGCGTCTATGTGGGAAACGGCGAGGTCGTTGAGTGTACGCTCGGGACGTTCGGGGATGGCTTCGTTCAGACAAAGCTCTCTGCCCGGAAGTGGCTCAAATGGCTTGAGTGTCCCTACATCTCCTATGAGGCCGTTTCCGAGCCCGTGGAGCCCCCGAAGGAGCCGGAGCCGACACCCGTCCCGGATTGGAAGCAGCAGGGCCTCACGGCCCTCACAGAGGCCGGGGTTATCACCGACCCGGACTATTGGGCCGGGCGCATGAATGAGACGGTCACGGTCGGCGAGCTCATGGGAATTGCCGCGAAAATGTTTGGGATTCTGAAATAGGCAAGGAGGGGCAGGATGAACAAACTCGCCGAGAAGCTCACGCTTGAAATGATTCCCGATGGCATATGGCACACGGTCGCTGAAGAGATCGGGGTCAGTAATCTCATAAAGCTCGCGGAGCTCGTGGGCGGGGCGAACATCTACATCCCGAAGGCCGATAGCTTCGTGAGGCCCGTGCTCTATGAGAAGATCAAGGAGGAGTACAACGGATATAATACCGCGCAGCTCGCGCGGAAGTATGGCATCACCGAGCGATGGGTTCGGGAGATATGCGGGGACGACATACCCGGTCAAATGGAGCTCATTGAATACCTCGAAGAGCTATCCCGAAAAAAATAGCTTTAATAAAAGTCGTGGTCTTAATCAACCACGACTTTTATCTCGTCTGTATTATCATTTTTTTTACATATTGCTATTGGTTGAGGTAGACGAAAACAGGAGTTAGATGGATGCTCCATATAATCATTCCAATGTCCCCCCATCTCATAAATTATGTTGTCCTTCCTCCAAAACTGCTCAGTGTTTTGTTCAGTATCTCCCATATAGAACCTCCTTTTTTTTATTATAGAATTGAGAAAATTATTTGTCAATCACAAGCCATATTATCCCGGAAGTAAATCTAAGAATTGCTTCCTATGTAAACTTCACAGAAACACCCTTATCCTATGACATAGGAGCTAACGCTCCTATGTCATTTTTTTAATTCCAAAAAGGAGGAAAAAATCATGGTAGAAATTCAGACAGCGGCGGGTCAGGTACTCGTTTCCCTTGCGCTTGGGGGCATCTCCCTCTTGGGGGCCTTCGGGCTCTTCTACATCCGCAAGGGCGGCATGTGGCTTGACGAGAAAACAAAGCAGCTCAAGGACGAGAAACTCAGGAAGCAGCTCGATGACGCCCTCGACGACGTGGAGAACCTCGCACGGGTCACGGTCGGGGCAATCGAACAGACGACCGCGAAGGCGATCCGGGAGGCCGTAAAGGACGGAAAGACTAACCGGGAGGAGCTCACTTCGCTCTCGAAGATTGCCTTCAGCGAAATCAAGAGCAAAGTCGGGCCAGAGGCTCAGAAGGTCATCACGCAGAACCTCGGCAGCTTCGACGAGTATCTCTCGAACCTGATTGAGGTCAAGGTGCTTGAGCTCAAGGCCGAGACGGGTCAGTAAGGGGGAACACATGGAGGCGGGTCAAATTCTTATGTACGTCCTTCAGACCCTCATCACGATCGCCCTCGGGCTTGTGGGGTGGAGCGTGAAAAACTCCATCGCGGAGCTGAAGAACGGAATCAAACACAATGCGGACGACATTAAGCGGCTCGAGGAGCGGCACAGTTCCGAGATGGAACGGATGAAGGAGAAATTCGACGACCTAAAGAGCGACCTCCCCTTCGTCTACGTCACCCGGGAAGACTACGTCCGCACAATGAACAACGTCGATAAGCAAATGAGCGATATTAACGGAAAGTTGGATCGGCTACTTTCCGGCAGTAAGGAGGGGTAAAGCATGGACGAATTTACCGAAGCCGAGGTCGGCAGGAACAAAGCGATCAGGGGTTATATTGTACGCTCCCTCGTCAAGGGTT
The DNA here is from genome assembly GCF_020297485.1 of Enterocloster clostridioformis. Classification (NCBI taxonomy): domain Bacteria; kingdom Bacillati; phylum Bacillota; class Clostridia; order Lachnospirales; family Lachnospiraceae; genus Enterocloster; species Enterocloster clostridioformis. The sequence continues at coordinate 324,692 of NZ_JAIWZC010000002.1, read as the reverse complement.
TTCAGAACACCCTTCTCGTGAAGCAGATTACAAACGCCTTGATAGCGGACGGGATGATCGTTTCCCCGGACATCTCGAAGCATCTCGATTATCTGAAGGAGGGCGGTTATATCACGTTTACCGACAAAAGCGTGACAGCCTATAACGCCTATCGTAAAGACGCGGTCATCAAGCTCACGAAGGAAGGGGTCGACCTCGTCGAAGGTACAACCGACGACCCGGGGGTCGATGTTTAATGGCGGAGCGGAGGCGCACGCGAATCTCCTCGAAAATTACGCAGCTCCCGGAGGAGGTCAAGGAACAGCTTGACGAGCTGCTCCTCGACACGTCGAACACCTATGAGGAAATCGCGGAATGGCTGAAGGCCGAGGGCTATGAGATCAGCAAGAGCGCGGTCGGGCGCTATGCGATCCGGGCGAATCAGGCAACGCAGCGGGTCGTTGAGACCCTCGAGAAGACGAAGGCAATCGCCGCAGCCGTGGAAAAGAATCCGAGCCTTGACTATACTCGAGCGTCGCGAATGGTTCTCATGGACGGCCTCATGCAGCGCGTCAGCACCGCCGAGGAGGAGTTTCAGGAAATGCCGCTCGACAAGGCGGGGCGTCTGATTGCCTCCCTCTCGAGGACGGAGACCTATGAGCAGCGCGTCCGGCAGGACATGAAGAAGAAGTCCGAGCTTGCGTTTGAGCAGCTCGAGGCCGAGCTCATGGCGGCAATCAAACAAGACCCGGAGCTTGCGAAGGAACTGCACTCGATACTCAGCCGGGCGAGGGAGAAGGTGCTGAAGGATGGCGATTGATCTGAACGAATACCTCGAGAAGCTCGAGGAGCCGGAAGACCGCGAGGCGGTCGCAAACCGGGAATATCAGAAGACGCTCTTCGAGGAGTATGTCGTCCGGGGAACCGACCGCCAGAAGGAACGGGAGCAGCTCCTTCAGGAGTATCGGCAGGGCGCGGCCCTCACCGGGGAGAAGGGGCTCAGGAAGAAGCTCGGGGCGTTCGATCTGGAATACTTCGGGCGGGCCTATCTCCCGCACTACTTCGTCCGGGAATCCCCGGAGTTTCACGGGGAGCTCGATCGGATATGGGCGGAGGGCGTCCTCAAGGGCAAGAATCCGCTCGCAGAGGCGAAGGCGATCGACCGGGCCCCGGGATGCCGAAGGGCAATCGAGGCCCCCCGAGGTCACGCGAAGTCGACGACCTTCACCTTCAAGGACAGTATTCACGCCGGGATTTACGGCTACAAGCACTATGAGATCATACTCTCGGACAGCACGGAACAGGCCGAAGGCTTCCTCGGGGACATCAAGACCGAAATCGAAGAGAACGGAGCCATCCGGGAGGACTTCGGAGACCTTCAGGGGCGTGTCTGGAAGACGGGCGTCATCCTCCTCTCCAACGGGACGAAGATCGAGGCGCTCGGCGCGGGCAAGAAAATCAGAGGACGGCGTCATAAACAATGGAGGCCCGACCTCATTTTGTGCGACGACCTCGAGAACGACGAGAACGTCAACACCACCGAGCAACGGAAGAAGCTCCGCAACTGGTTTTATAAGGCCGTCAGCAAGGCGGGCGACACTTACACGGACATCGTCTATATCGGGACGCTGCTCCACTATGACGCACTACTCGCCAATGTCGCCCGGAATCCGAGTTATAAGGCGGTCAAGTATAAGGGCGTCATCAGCTTCGCGGTCAATACGGAGCTATGGGACGCATGGGAGCGAATCTACACCGACCTCTCGAACGAGGCCCGGCAAGAGGACGCGAAGGCGTTCTTCGAGGCAAACCGGGAAGAAATGCTCGAGGGGGCCGAGGTTCTATGGGAGGCGAAGCTCTCCTATTACGACCTCATGGTTATCCGTATATCGGAGGGCGAGGCGTCCTTCAATTCGGAGATACAGAACGACCCGATCGACCCGGAGAATTGCACATTTAACGAGGAGTGGTTTGACTTCTACGATGACGACGGAAAAGTTCCGCCCGACTTCAGCGAGGGGCGGTTCCTCTTCATCGGCGCGAACGACCCCTCTCTCGGCAAGACACGCAAGAGCGACACGAGCTCGATCATCGGGCTCGCGCTAGACACCAAAAGCGGCTATATGTACGTTGTCATCGCCTCCGTGGAGAGGCGCAAGCCGGACGTTATCATCGAGGACGCAATCGAAACGAGCCGGAGGCTCAAGCGGGAGTATAAAAAGCCCTTCACGAAGTTCGGCGTCGAAACGGTACAGTTTCAGGCATATTTCAAGGACATCATGGTTCAACGCTCGGCAGAGGCCGGGGAATATCTCCCGATCGAGGAGATCAAAAGCATACAGAACAAGGACGTCAGGATTCAGAGCTTGCAGCCCTTCGTCAAGAATGGCTACATCAAATTCTCGAAGCGTCACAAGGAGCTCCTGAAGCAAATGTCCGAGTACCCGATGGGAGCACACGACGACGCGCCGGACGGCCTCGAGATGGCGGTCAAACTTGCGCGGAGCGTGACAGTCGGGACAAAAGTCGATTATAAATCAGTCATCAGCCGGGCCCTCAGATTCAGGCACGGCGGATATTAAGGGGGCGAGGCATTGAGCAGTAAAAAGAAGAACAAACAGCAACGGCAAGCGATGAAGGCCCCGGCCCCGGCAATCAGGAGGCCGGACTTCCATGAGGTCGCGGTCGCACAGATACAAGACAAATATTCGAGCTATCCGTCGAACGGGCTCACGCCGCAGCGCCTCGCGAACATCTTCAAGGAGGCAGACGCCGGGGACATCATGCGTCAGGCGGAGCTTTTCGAGGAAATGGAGGAGAAAGACCCTCACCTTTTTTCACAGCTTCAGACGCGCAAGAACGCGGTCACGGGCCTCGACTATGAGGTCATTCCCTTCGACAGCGACGACGAGCGTGACAAAGAGATCGCCGAGTTCATCGAGAGCGAGCTCAACAGTATCGAGAGTTTTGAGGACGTCATGCTCGACCTCCTCGACGCGGTCGGCAAGGGCATCGCGGTCTCCGAAATCATGTGGGGATTCGAGGAAGGCCGGACAACGGTCAACGACATCCGATGCAGACATCAAAAGCGGTTTTTCTGGGACGACGAGGACGACTTCAAGGTCAGGACGCAGGACGCCCCGGAGGGAATCCTCCTCCCGGAGAATAAGTTTATCGTCCACCGCTACAAGGCGCGCTCCGGGCATCCGGCCCGGGCGGGCGTGCTGAGGGTCGTCGCGTGGTGCTACCTCTTCAAAAATTACGACCTCAAGGATTGGGTCAGTTTTTGCGAAGTGTTCGGGATGCCGCTCCGCCTCGGCAAGTACGCACAGGGCGCAAGCGAGGCAGACAAAAAGGCGCTCATGGAGGCTCTTGTCCAGATTGGGACAGACGCGGCGGGCATTATCCCGGACGGCACAGAAATCGAGTTCAAGAACAGCGACAAGACCTCGACGACCGACTTATATGAGAGGCTCGCGCGCTATTGCGACGAGCAGATCAGCAAGGCAGTCCTCGGGCAGACGCTCACGTCGGACAGTGGCGGCGGCAGCTTCGCGCAGTCAAAGACACATAACGAAGTCCGGCACGACCTCACAGTCGCGGATTGCAAGGCGCTCGCGGCTACACTGAGGCGCGACCTGATCCGTCCTCTCGTGCTTTTTAACTTCGGTGAAGACCGCCGGATTCCTTACCTCCGTTTCGATTGTGAGGAGGGGGAAGACCTCGAGCAGACGGCGAACATTCTCGGCACATTGATTGAAAAGACCGGGCTCAAGGTTCCGACAAGCTACATTTACAAGAAGTTCTCTATCCCGAAGCCGGAAGGCGGCGAGGAAATCGCAACGCCAGCGCAGCCAGCGGCTCCGGCCTATCCCTTCAAATGGGATGCGGGCCGGGAGGTCGCCCTGAAGGGCCCGGCTCCGAGGGCAGACCCGCAGCAGCGCGTCGATAAGATTGCGGACACGGCGGTCAAGGCCAGCGCGGGAAAATTCGGGAAGCTCTTCTCCCCGGTTCTCAAGTTAATTGACAACGCGGAGACTCTTGAAGACCTGAAGCGGCAGCTCGAGGACGAGGAGCTCGCCGAGGCGCTGCTCCGGGAGATGGACGCCGGGGACATTGAGGAGCTCCTTCAGAGGGCGATGATTGTCGCCGACCTCGAGGGGAGGGCGGTCGAGCTTGGATGACATTGAGAGCATTATCACAAGGAACGAGGAGCCCGCCTTCGAGGAAGCCGTTCGCTACTTCGGCGAACGTGTCCCGGTTACTCCGGGGCAGTTCTACAAGATCGCGGAGGAATACCGGGGGCTTGCCTTCACCGTCTCAGGCTATACGAGCGTTCAAGTGCTCAAGAAGTTCTACGACGAGCTCCTCGGAGCCATCGAGGACGGCGAGACGATGGAGAGCTTCCGAAGCCGGATGAACAGCTTCCTCGAGGAGAAGGGCTACGAAGGCGTAACACCGTTTCAGGCCGACAACATCTTCCGCACGAACACACAAACGGCCTATCAGGTCGGACACTATGAACAGATGACAGACCCGGGCGTCTTAAAGCTCCGCCCCTTTTGGCAGTATGACGCCGTCAATGACAGGAGCACACGGCCCTCGCACCTTGCGATGGACGGGCGCGTCTTCCCGGCAGATTCCCCCGTATGGGACACATGGTTCCCGCCGAACGGGTTCCGATGCCGCTGCACCGTGCGGACACTCTCACGGCGTCAGGTGGAGCAGATGGGGCTCAAGGTGGAGGACAGTGTTCCCGCTCAGGCAGAGCTCCCGGATGGGCGCTTCACCCATGTCATACCCGACCCGCACTTTGGGACGAATCCGGCAAAGGTCAGGTATGAGCCCGACTTAAAGGGCTACCCGGAGCCGCTCGTGAAGGCATACCAGAAACGGCAAAAGTCCGGGAGCAGCAAATGAGCCCATAGAAGCCCCTACAACGGATTTTAGGGGCCCGGGGGATAAACGGACGGGGTCAATCTTCTAACGCCGTTATAACGCGGGATAACGCCGTTCAGAGCGATTCTAAAAGCAAGGAAGGAATGGAGTGATAGAATGAAAGGATTTTTCGCCCTCAGCGGGGGCGAATCGGAGCTCAAGGGGGCCCCTGAGATTGTGAAGCTCCTCCCCCTCGGGCATGTCAGCACAAAGAAGGGGGACTTCGAGGTCGACGAGGAGAGCTTCAAGGCGATGAAAGCACAGATGCAGCAGCACGGCGTCGACATCGTCATCGACTACGAGCACCAGACACTCAAAGACATTCAGGCCCCCGCGGGCGGCTGGATCAAGGAGCTCGTGCTTCAGGACGGAGCGATCGCGGCTAAAGTGGAATGGACGGACACCGCCCGGCAGTATCTCAAAAATAAAGAATACCGCTACCTCTCCCCGGTCGTGCTCGTGGGCAGGGACAACAGGGCGACGATGCTGCACTCGGCGGCGCTCACGAATACCCCGGCAATCGACGGGATGTTCCCGATTATCAATTCGCTCGGCCTCGAGGACTACGGGGACAGCGACAACAAAGAAGGAGGAAACAACACTATGAATGAATTGCTCAAAAAGATCGCGGCCCTCCTCGGCCTCGGCGAAGAAGCCACCGAGGAGGAGGTCATGCAGAAGCTCGGCGAGGCGCTGAACGAGGCGAAGCAGCTCAAGGACGCAGCCGGGCAGAAACAGCCCCCCGAGGAGGAGGGCAAGGTCGTCGCGAACAAGGTCGTTTGTGGTCTGCTCGGCCTTGAGGCCGGAGCTAAAACCGACGATGTCGCGGCGGCGATTATGGCGCTCAAGCAGCCGAAGGGGTTCGTCCCGGAGACGGAGCTCCGCGCGCTGAAGGAAAAGATCGAGCGCAAGGAGGCGGATGACGCCGTCCTCGTGGCGCTGAAGGCGGGCAAGATTGCGGCAGCTCAAAAGGAATGGGCGACCGAGTACGCCCTGAAAGACCCGGACGGCTTCAAGGCGTTCGTCGAGAAGGCCCCGCAGGTCGTCCCGATGGGCGAGCTCGGCGTCGAGCCGGACGGCAGAAAGGCCCCGCAGCAGACCAGCGAGGAGACGCTGAAGATTTGCAAAATGCTCGGCGTCAGTGAGGAAGACCTCAAAAAATACGGATTCGGAAAGGATGATAAATAATGGCACTTGAGAGAGGCAGAAAGACCCCGGAAGTCGCGGAGGGCGGACGGTTCCTCGTTCTCCCCGTGGCGGCGGGCGTAAAGATTTACGAGGGTTCCCTCGTAGTAATTGGCGCGGACGGTTACGCGAAGGCCGCAGCGAAAGGCACGAGCCTCACCGCAGCGGGCCGGGCCGAGAGGTTCGCAGACAACACAGGCGGCGCGGACGGCGACATCACGGTCAAGGTCGCCCGGGGCGTGTTCGTATGGGATAACGACGGCAGCGTCACGGCGGCGCACGTCCTGAAGGATTGCTACATCGTGGACGACTGCACCGTCACGGCGACCAGCACAGGCAGCTCGAAGGCGGGCAAGGTCATCGCGGTCAGCGACGACGGCGTCGCGGTTGAGACCCGATAACGGGAGAAAGAGAGGTAAACACACATGATTGTTAATCAGCAGGCCCTCCGGGGCATTTACACGAGCTTTAAGGTCATCTTTCAAAAGGCGTTCGAGCAGAATGAAACCTTGTGGCAGAGAATCGCGACCCTCGTGCCCTCCGAGACAGGCGAGGAAAATTACAAATGGCTCGGAAAGATTCCGCACATGAGGGAATGGATTGGAGACCGCCAGATTCAGAACCTCAGCGCGTCGGACTACACCATCAAGAATAAGGACTTCGAGCTCACGGTCAGCGTGCCCCGCAGCGACATCGAGGACGACCGGATCGGCCTTTACAAGCCGATTGTCGAGAGCATCGGCCAGAGCGCGAAGCAGCACCCCGACGAGCTCGTCTTCAAGCTGCTCCCGGGCGGCTTCGTGAATAAGTGTTACGACGGGAAGGCGTTCTTCGCTTCCGACCATATCGTCGGGGACGGAAAGAAGGCAAAGAGTTACAGCAACAAGGGAACCGCCCGTCTGAGCCGTGCAGCCTACCGCGCAGCGCGCAAGGCGATCATGTCCCTCGTGGACGAGAACGGCGACAGCTTAAACCTCGTGCCCGACCTTTTGATCGTCGCCCCCGCGAACGAGGACGTCGCGAAGGAAATCCTCCTCGCCGACGAGATCAACGGCACGACCAACACCGACAAGGGCACGGCGGAGCTCATGGTCGCGACGCAGCTCGCCGGGAAGAATGAAAACTCGTGGTATTTACTTTGTACGAAGCGCCCGATTAAGCCGTTCATTTTTCAGGAACGCAAAAAAGTACAGTTCCACCAGCTCACCGGGGAGACCGACGAGAATGTCTTTATGCGGGCCGAGTATGTTTACGGCGCGGACAGCCGGGACAATGCGGGCTATGGTCTATGGCAGATGGCCTATGGCTCGGACGGCTCCGACCCGGAGACGCCTCCGGCCTCGGGCGGCGGTGAGCCCCCGACCGCATAACGGGCCGGGCCTGAAAGGAGGCGGAGAAAATGCTTTACTGCACAGAGGACGAAGTCCGGGGGATGATTAAGGACGACGCCCTGAACACATTGATCGGCGATGCCTACATCGAAGAACCAGAGAGGCGGGAGGAGCTGCTCCGCCCGATCGTCACGGAGGCGGTCGAGGACGCGAGCGGCGAGATCGACGGTTATCTCACAAAGAGGTATAACCTTCCCCTCCCCGGGCCTCCGAAGATTCTGAACAAGTTCGCGAAGGACATCGCGGTCTATAACCTGTTTTCCCGGATTGGGATTGACGAGAGCAGCGAACAAAAGAACATTCTCAACCGTTACAATGCGGCGATTAAGTTCCTCACGCTGCTCGCCGAGGGGAAGGTCGACATCGGGGTCTCCGATACCACTGAGACAGCCCGGACAGGGTTCAGCGTCAGCTCGAGCTCCCGCCTCTTTTCCCGGGATAAGCTGAGGGGGATGTAATGGGCTACAGCATCCGCCTCGAGGGAGACATCCGAAAGCTCATGAAACGCCTGAAGCACTACTCCGACCTTGACAAGAAGCACATCACGGCGGCGATGGCGGAGGCGGTCAGGACGTCCACTCTCGAGCGGTACAAACAGGAGAAAGACCCGGAGGGGAAGAAGTGGAAGTCCTCCATCCGAGCGGAGGCGGAAGGCGGCAAGACGCTCACCGACACGGCACGCCTGAGAAATTCCATCCGGGCGAAGTCGGACGCCTCGGGGTTCACGGTCGGCACGAATACGATCTACGCCTCGACCCACCAGCTCGGGGAGAAGGGCCGGAAAATCACCATCCGGGCAAAGACATCGAAAGGGCTCGTCTTCAAGATTGGCGATCAATGGATTCGCAAGAGACAGGTCACGGTCAGGGTCAAGATTCCGGCCCGCCCGTTCCTCGGCCTGTCAGAAGACGACCTTCAGGAAATCAAGGGGACGCTCGAAGACGCCCTCGGGGAGGAGTAAAAGATGTTTGTTCAATGTCAGCAATTCTTAAAAGACGCGCTGAAGGAAGCGGGCATCCATACACCCCCGATCACCAGCCTGAAGAAACTCACGTTATACACCGACAGTCACGTCGGCGCGATACTCTTCGATTCGGAGACTCTCAACCGAAGCGGCTCGAAACGTATTTTTAGGAATGAGAGGGGCGACCAGCAAAAGAGGCGGAAGGTCTACGATCGGAGCATGACATTCGACGTTATTATCGGCGAATACACAGCGGAAAAGGCGGAGGCAATCTACGAGCGGTTTCTGGGCACGGTCGAGCGGGGCCTGTATATCGACGGAAATTTCACAGCGGCGGAAATTGAGGGCGCGGATTGGGTCGAGAAGGATGACAGCATCCTCAAGGCTCAGGTCGCCGTGCAAGTCAAAATCAGGTTTGACGGCGGCGTCTACCGCGACACCGACTATATTGATGTCAGCAGCAAGGAGCTCGGCATCAGCGCCGAGAACATCATCGGAAAGGAGACAGTCACACATGGCGAAGACACAGGAGCCGGCAGCACAGGGGCCGGCAGAGAATAAGGCAGGGCCGGAGCTCTTCAGAATCGAGGAGCTCCGGGCCAAAAAGAAAACGTCCGCCCCGATTTATAGCGGCGTATGCACCGCGCAGAATTGGGGGCCGGGCAAGGTAATCTCGGAGGCGGACTATGACGCAGCGGTCAAAGCGTTCAGCTTCGCCCCGATGGGAAAGAAGGTGGAGTAAATGCTCGGAGATGTATTTGCAACCGTCAGCGACGGCCTCCTCGGGTTTGAGACCGAGAAGGGGACGGGGATATTCGCCGCGATCGGCGTCTCCCCTGTTAAGGCGGACGCACCGCTCACAATCACCGGGAACATGGGCGTCACGAAAATCCGGGAGCGCCTCGGCCTCTCCCCTCTCGCGGATTCCGTCATGGATTCAGTCGAAAACGGAGCGAGCCGGATTTACTGCATCCCGGTCAAAGCAACGACCGAGGGCACAATCAGCGAAATCAAGAAGACAGGCGACAGCTCCGGGAGCTGCACCGCAGAAGGCAAGCCGAACAACGCTTATTCGGTCATCGTGGAGTTTACGGGAAAGGGCGGGTTTAATACGGCGCTCTTCACCTACTCCATCGACGGCGGCTTCAGCAAGTCCGACGAGGTCACGCTTCCCATGACGGGCGAGTTTGAGATTTCCGGGACGGGCGTGACGCTGAAGTTCACGCAGGACACCAGCACACCGGAGGAGAGCTTCCAGATCGGGGACGCCTTCAGCTTCAGCACAACGGCCCCGCAGATGACGAACGCCGACGCGCTGGACGCCATCGGGAAGCTCAGGCAGTTCGACGAGCTCTTCGAGTTTGTCCATGTCGTCGGGGAATCTACTCCGGCTATGTGGGCGGCAGTCTCGGAGGCACAGGCAGAGCTCGAGACACAGAAGCACAAGCCGCTCCTCTTCATCATGGAGGCCGGGAACATCGGAAAAGACGAGGACGTCGGCGACTATGCCCTACGGCTCGAGGCGGAGAAGAAGAAGCTCAAGAACAAAAATATCGCCGTTGTAGCGGCCCGCTCCCTCTACGTGAAGATGGACGGCACGACGGTCGAGATCAACAACGCCGGGATCGTGTGCGGCCTTATGGCAAAGACCAACGTGCAGCAGTCCATCGGACGGACGTCTGAAGCGGCGGGCATGGGAATCTCAAAGGACAAAATGCTCGAGCTCCGTCCGGCAGGAATCAAGGAATACCTTGAGCTCCTCGATAACGCGAAGTATATCACGTTCCGGGAGTACGACGGCCTCGATGACTTCTATGTCACAAATGCCCGGGTCATGTCCCCGGACGGTTCGGACTACCGCTATATCGAGGACGTGCGCGTCGTGAACAAGATTGTCCGGGAAGTCCGTAAGGCCGGGCTCCCGCTCCTTCAGGAGGACATCGACGTCGAGGACACACAGGGCGAGCTTGAGCGCCGGGCAAAGTATATGGAAGCCCCGCTCGACGATATGGTTCGGAACAAGGAAATCTCTTCCGCGCAGATCAGCGTCCCGGAGGGTCAGGACATCATCAAGGACGAACGGATGGACGTCGTCGTCCGCTATGTGTCCCGTGGCTATATCCGTTCGATTCACGTCGACATCGGGCGGGCCAACGTCACAACGTAAAGGAGGGAATACAGATGTTAAGAGTAAACGGCAGGGCCTACGATTGGGGTGACGTTGACTTCCAGATGCCCGGCCTCAATATTCAGGTTCAGGAAATCAGCTACAATGATGAGCTTGAGAAGGAGGTCGTCTACGGGGCGGGCCAGAGGCCCCGGGGCTACGGCGAAGGAAACTATAAGTCGGAGGGCAAGATCAGCCTTCTCCGCGACGATTATGACGAGCTGCTTGACTATTGCAAGAGAAAAAATAAAAAGCTCTACAAGCTCGTTATCCCGAAAATCGCGGTCTCTTATGCGAATCCGGGAAGCCGCACGAGGACGGACATCCTCAGTACGGTCACATTCACAAAGACCGACCAGAAGGCAGCGCAGGGCGACAAGAGCCTCAAGGTCGACATGGACTTCATCATCGTCAACGGAATCACCCGCGACGGCGTGAAGGCGGTCTAATCAAAATAAATGACAAATGGAGGTAACGATCATGGAAGAGAACAGAGACAACAGCACACCGAAGGCGGCAGCGGATGCCGCCCTCACTGAGGAGCAGAGAATCAAGGCGAAGTACAGCGGCGAGAAGGTCTACAAAATCGCGATGACTTTGCACCCGGACGACGAGACGGAGGTTCCCGTCCGCTATTTCTTCAAGCGCCCCGGGAATCCGAGCTATAACCGCTATGTCAAGACCGCCTCGAAGGATATGACAGGCGCGCTCAAGACGTTCATGTTTGACGCGGTCATCGAGGAAAGCAAGGCACAGCTTGAGAGCGACCTCGAGGAATACCCGGCTCTCGCGATCAGCGTCGGCGAGAAGCTGCTCTCGATGATGGGCTTCACCGACTTGTCAAATTTGAAGAAACTCTAAGCGAGAAGCTCCGGGAGGTACGGGCGAACATCTTCGACGCGGGGACGCTCGAGATCCATCGGTTCGTGCCTCCCGCTCTCTTGGAGGGAATAGACGTCGACAGGCTTGAGCTTGAGGAGTTCCTCGAGCTGCTCGCAAAGGCGCGTTATGTTCAGGAGGTAGAGGCCGCGATCATTCAGCGGGGCGTCGTGGAAGCCTTCGGGGAGGAATGAAAAAGCCGACCCTTTAAAAGGTCGGCTCCCGTCGCTGAATCCATGCGCTATACAGTTTTGTCGCGTTCCTCGCGGCCCTGAAGACGCTCTCCTTTTTCTTGTCCAGATGTCGGCCCCGTGTGTTTTGGGCCCCTATCCATAGTGCATAGGGGATGACGTACAGGGTCAACGGCACGAAGACAAGGACAGCAAGGCCAACGCCGACGCACAGAGCAAAGACGAGAATCTTCAGCATGACAGAAAAAAAGACCATCCTCACCGCCTCCTCGCTCCCATTATAACACGGGAAAGGAGTGATTGAAAGCATGAGCCTCGAATCGGTATTCAAATTGAGCCTCATTATGAATCTGATTGACAATCTCACCGAGCCGATGTCGAGGGTCTCGTCGGCAGCGGGGGGCTCAATCAGCAAATTACAAAGCATGGAACAGACCCTCGGAGGCATGACAAAGGGCGGCGCAGTTATGGCGGGCGTCGGTATGCAGATCACAGACGCAGCCCTCGCCCCGGTCGAGGCAACCTTCGAGACCCGGAGGGCGCTCGGAGAGCTCTCCTCCCTCGGCGTGAAAGACCTCGGGGCGCTGGAAGACGCCGCGCGCAGCTTCTCCGACCAATGGGCAGGGACATCGAAGGCGGACTTCATCAGCGCGGCCTATGACATTAAGAGCGGCATCGCGTCCCTCTCAGATGAGGGCGTCGCACAGTATACAGAGCTCGCGGGCGTCACGGCAAAAGCGACAAAGTCGACCATCGGGCAGATGACAGACCTCTTCGCGACAGGCTACGGCATTTATAAAGACTTCTACGGAGACCTCTCCGACATGGAGTTCGGCGAGATGTTCAGCGCCGGAATTGCGACGTCTGTCAAGCAGTTCAAGACGGACGGTTCGCAGATGGCGGGCGCAATCAAGACCCTCGGAGCGTCGGCAACGACCGCACAGGTTCCCCTCGAGGAGCAGCTTTCCGTCCTCGGTATGCTTCAGGCGACCATGTCGGGCGCGGAAGCGGGCACAAAATACAAGGCGTTCCTCCGATCGGCAACAAAGGGAGGCGAGGCCCTCGGCCTGAGCTTCACCGACGCGAACAATCAGCTCCTAAGTATGCCCGAGATACTCGAGCAGCTCCGGGGCAAGTTCGGCGAAACAATGGACGCCGCCGAGAAAATGGAGCTTCAAAAGGCGTTCGGGGACACGGAGGCCGTCGCGCTCATTGATCTCATGTATAACAAGACGGGCGACCTTCAAGACAACATCCTCTCCCTTTACGATTCAATGGGCGGAGGAATAGGCGTCGCCACCGAAATGGCGACGGCAATCAACGAAACGGAGCCGGAGAAATTCCAGCGGCTCCAACAGCAGATACACAATGTCACGGAAGACCTCGGGAACAGCCTCCTCCCTACTGTCAATACAGTCATGGGGAAAGTCGGGGAGTTTATCGCGAAGGGGGCCGAGTGGGTTCAGAGCCATCAAGAGCTCGTCCGGGTCATTATGCTCGTCGTCCTATGCCTCGGGGGATTCCTCACGGTCGCCGGGTCTGTCATCGCGGTCGTCGGAGGCGTGGGCCTTGTGTTCACAAAGACGGCGGGGTTTGTTACCGGATTTATCGGTACGATTAAGAAACTCCCGGGGATGCTGGACACCGTGCGAATATATGGCATGTACGCAGGGGACGGCATAAAAAAGGGCTTTTCGTATATCAAAAGCGCCGGAGCCGGGGCAATCAACGGAATTAAGAACGTCGCCCTCAGTATGGCGAACATGGCAAAGACCGCCGCTATCAGCGGAGTTAATGCCCTGAAGAGTATGGCGACCGGGCTCGTCGGGATGGCAAAGCAAGCAATCGCGACAGCATCGACGGCCCTCGGGCCGCTCATCAGCTCCGTGTGGAGCTTCACGGCGGCGCTCCTTGCGAATCCGATCACATGGGTCGTTATTGCTATAGTCGGCCTCATAGCGGGCCTCGTGCTGCTCTATAACAAGTGCGATTGGTTCCGAAATTTAGTTGACGGAATCATAAGCGGAGTTAAGGAAAAACTCGGCGCAGCCTTCGCTTTTGTGAAGAATATCTTCGGCGCGATTGGCAACGTCATCGGGAAAGTCATGGGCGCAGCGAAGGCGACCGTCGAAGAAAAGCTCGGCAATATGAAGCGGGCCTACGAGGAGCACGGCGGCGGTATCAAGGGCGTGGCAGCGGCAACGGTCGAGGGCGTCAAGGGCTACTACACAGCCGGATTCACTTTCCTCGATAATTTGACAGGCGGGAAGCTCTCCGCCATAACGAGCAAAGTCTCGGCGAAGTTTGACGAGATCAAGAACACGGTCTCTGAGAAAATGTCAGCCGTGAAGCAGCACTTCAGCGACCGACTGAACGATATGAAGTCGGCCTATGAGGAGCACGGCGGCGGCTTAAAGGGCGCGGCAGCGGCGGCGCTGGAAGGCGTCCGGGGAGCCTATCAAGACGGATTCAATGCAATCGACAACCTCACAGGCGGGAAACTCTCCGCCATAACGGGCAAGGTCTCGGCAAAATTCAACGAGATTAAGAACACAGTCTCCGAGAAAATGTCAGCCGTGAAGCAGCACTTCAGCGACCGCCTGAGCGATATGAAGTCGGCCTATGAGGAACACGGCGGCGGCTTAAAGGGCGCGGCAGCGGCGGCGCTGGAAGGCGTCCGGGGAGCCTACGAGGACAAATTCAACGCAATCGACAACCTCACAGGCGGCAAGCTCTCCGCTATTACGAGCAAGGTCTCGGAGAAATTCAGCGAGATCAAGAATACAGTCTCCTCGGCGATGGAAGGCGCGAAGCAATACGCAGCGTCGAAGCTCGAGGGGATGCGGGCCACATACGAGCAGCAGGGCGGCGGAATGAGAGGCGCGATGGCGGCGACCATGACAGGAATCCGTTCAGTCGCACAAGACGGGTTTAACTTTGTTGACAACCTAACAGGCGGGAAACTCTCGGCTATCCGGGAAAAGTTCTCGCAGGGCATCCAAAACGTCAAGAACGTCGTCACCGGGGCTTTTTCATGGTTCCGGCAGTCAGGAGCGAAAATTCTCACGACATTCACGGAGGGCATCAAGAGCGCAATCTCGGCCCCGGTTAATGCGGTCAAGGGCGCGCTTCAAAAGATTCGGAATATGCTCCCCTTCTCGGACGCAAAGACCGGGCCGCTCTCAACGCTTACACTCTCAGGCCATCGGACGATGACAACCTACGCGACGGGCCTTCAACAGGCAGCAGACGCCCCGGCAGGAGCAGCGCAGGGGGCCCTTGAAAAGGTCAGCACGCAGCTCGGGCCAAACATTCCAACCGGGCCAGAAGCACCGAAAACGCCGCAAGGCCCGCCACCTTCGCCGACACCGATGCCGCTCCCGGCTCCCTTACCTGTTTACAGTGAGGAGCCTGAGACGGTCGGCATCGCAGCAACACGGGCCCCGGTTCGGACAATCGAGCGCCGGGAGGTCAGCAAGGAGAAAGAGACCAACACAACAACCAGCGAGAAGGACACCGGGGTCAGCATCAACGAGTTTCATTTGACGGTCGACTTCTCGAAGATTAAGGAGCTCCCGATGCTGCTGAAGTTCCTCCGAGAGATCGAGGACTATGCAAACGCGAACGGGCTCGCAACTCAGGGGGAGGGATGACGGCATGATATACACAGACGACAGCACCGTGAAGATCGACGCCGTCGTCCTTCCCGGAATCTTCAAAAGTATTGAGGTTAAGGGGGACGCGATTGTCGACGAGCAGGACGTCGAGGGGCAGAGCAAGAAGCCCAAACAGGCGACAGGTTATGAAGACATCAAAGTAAACATTGAGCTCATAGTCGATGACGGCCCGCTTCTCACCAAAATTCAGAAGATCGAGCAGATTCAGCAGATTTTCAGAATACCGGGTCAGGAGAAGCCGACCGTCCATGAAATCATAAACGAACACACAGCGGCCCGGGGCGTGAAACAGGTCATTTTCAAGAACCTCACGCACAAGGCCGAAAACAAAAAGGGGCAGCTCGTCGTCACGCTTGAATTTTGGGAGTACACCGTCATGACGGTCACGGCCTCGAAGTCCGCGAGCGGGTCGTCCGGCTCAAAGAAGGCGGCGGCAGCGGCTACGGCGAAGAGCAACCTCAACGAAGATTATCAAAATTATCTCGGGAACCGGGGCAAGGCTCCGGCCCTGAAAAAGTCACCAGCAAAGGACACCGCCAACGGCGCGAAACATGTCGCGACCGTGAGGGCGATGCCCTACTGAGGAAGTGAGACCATATGGAAACGGAGGAATTATTCTATCCTGAAATCAGCGTCGCGATTGGGAGCTATGCCCTTCAAAAGGGAATCGAGGTCGAGGTCTACTCCGACCAAAACAGCTATTTTGATTGGGCGAAGGTACGTTTTACACCGCAATTTCAGGAGAACATCAGCGTCGCAGAGAAGGAGCCGGGGACGGTCATGCTCGGCTATAACGGAGTTCTTGACACCGTCTTCGAGGGGTATGTCTCCGGGCCTTACAGCGGGGGCGGCTACATGGACGAGATCGTCCTGAAAGACAAGATGCTGCTCCTCGAGGAGACAGTCATCTCGAATACCTTCCTCGACGTGACGCCGCAAGAGATCATCTCCTATTGCCTCGCACAGGCGGGGGTCACAGAGGCGAAGCTCTCGGCGGAAATCTATCAGCCCCGGGCGGTCGTGCCTATCTCACAGAAGAACGTCATCGCAGTCATTAAGGAGGTCGGCACAACTTGGGGCATTAAAAACAAATTCTTTTTTTCGGGCGGCGTCTTCTATTGGGGCGAGAAGCCTGAACAGGAAAAGATATACAACTTCGAGTATGGCGTCAACATCATCACCCTTGACAGGCCGCTCGGCTCGTGGGAGCTTGAGACCGTGTCGGCTCCATTCGTGAAGCACTCACACAAGATCAACGTCACCCATCCGAAGGTCTCGGGCGAGTTTGAGGTCAAGAAGGTCGTCTTCAGAACCAATGAGACGGGCTTCGTCAGGACATATATAAATTTCTAATTCAAAGAAAGGGGGGCGCATATGGGCCCGATGGAAAAAATGATTCAGGACGTCATGGACAAAAAGCTGAAGGAAGACTTTCCTCAGATACAACTCCCCGCCGTTATGAAGGCACGGGTCACGAAGGCGACCGCCCTCGCGGAGGAGTATGAAGATGACGAGCTGAAGATCGAAGACAAGGACGCCGGGCGAACCTTCGAGGCGAAACTCACCGGGAAATGGTTCGAGTACAACCTGAAGATTCTCACAAAGGACGGCGACGTCGACACGCGCTTCCCGGAGGTTCCGGGGGTCAGGTCAAAGATTCAGATTCAGGCCGGAGGCACGGCGGCGGTCGCGCTGCTCTACGGGGAGCTCATGCCCCATATCATCGGGGAGGTCGGATAATGGCAGGACTAAACGACACAGACATCCGCCTCGATGATGAATGGCAGCTTACACAGGCCAGCACAGGGGACGCCCCGGTCTGCTCCGGGACGGACTGCTTCCTTCAGGACATCCGCCTCGAGGCAATCACACAGCCCGGGGAGCTCTTCTACGATCCCGAGTGGGGATGGGGCCTTCTCGAGTTCCTTCAGGCGGAGGACGACGACCTCACCCGGCTCGAGATCAGCGAGCGGGTCAAGGAAAAACTCAGGCGGCGAAAGGAAATCAAGGCCGAGACAATCAGCGTCGCCCTCCTCTTTGGGGACGACGTCCTGAAGATTCTCGCACGGTTCCAGTTTGTCGGCAGCGAGGAGACACAGAGCGTCGGGGTCGGGCTCGACCGTGTAAAGGTGGAGGTGATACTTATTGATTGATAAAAAGATATTAGACGAAGTCCTTCCCGTCCCGGAGCTTGAAGAGTTAGCGGACGAGAAGATCGCGGAGCTGAAGGAGGAGGGCTTCGTCGTCACAAACTTCAGCTCGGGCGGCATCTTCTACCACCTTCTCATGATTGTCTGTCAGATCAGGATTGAGCTCATAGTGCTCCTCCGGGCCGTATTAAACAATATGTTTGTTTCCCATGCCGATGGCGTATGGTCGGAGCTGAAGGCGGCGGACTTCTCGAAGAAGCGCAAGGATGCCGTTAAGACGCGCGGCTATGTGACAATCAGCCGGGAGGCCGTAAAGGGCAAAGACGGCGAAGAGATTGTCGGGGACGCGGTCAAGATACCGAAGGGGCACATCTTCAAGACGATCCGGGACATTAACGGCGAGGAGCTCCGCTACTTCGCAGTTGAGAACACCGTGCTCCAACAGGGAGCGCTCTCGGGCGTGGTAGTGGTGGAGGCCGAACAGGAAGGCGCTCGCTACAACGTACCGCCCGGGCAGATCACAAAGAGCCTCACACATATCGAGGGCATTGACAAGATCGAGAACCTCTCCGGCTGGATCATCCGGGAGGGGGCGGACATCGAGGACTATGAGAGCCTCCGGGCCCGGACGCTCGGAGCATGGGCGGAGCTCTCGACACTACCGATTAAAGACAAATACAAAAACGTGTGTGAAGGCGTGCCCGGGGTACTCTTCGTAAATGTTCACGACCTACACCCCCGGGGACAGGGCACAATCGACATTATTGTAACAGGCACGGCAGGGCAAGCGACGGAGGGCCTCCTTGCGGACGTCATGAAGGCGGCGGCAAGCATCCGGGGCCCTTATGACAACATCCTCGTTATGAGCTCAACAACCGTTGAGCAGGACGTCACCGTCACGATCACCGTGTCGGAGCTGATTGATTCAACAGGCATTGAGGAGCGGGCGGCTTCCGTTATCTCGGAGCTGCTTCAGATACGCAAGGGGCGCAACCTCAACGAGCTCACACACGCCGACATTATCTTCGAGCTGAAGGATAAGCTCCCGGACATCCGAAACGTCAAAGTCACAGTCCCGGAGGAGGATGTCTTCCTCGACAGCGACAAGGTCATTATCCTCGGGGAGGTTACTGTCACGGCGAGGAGGGTCTGAGATGTTTGAAAAATTCAGCGACTATATGTATAGCTTGCTTTTCACGCCCCTCAAGAAGGTAAGGCAAGCCGGGAATCAGTTCTATCTGTTTTTCAAGGTCGTCGGAAAGCTATTCGACGACACAAAGGCCGATATATTCCGCGTGCGTGAGGAGAGCATGGTCGCCAGCGCGAGCGAGGTCATGCTCCCGGAGCACGGCAGAGACAGGGACATGACACGGCTCAAGGGCGAGACAGTTGAAGGCTACCGGACGCGGCTCTCCATGAAGGCCCTCATCGCAGAGAAGGCCGGGACGGAGGCGGGCATCCTCCTCGCTCTCGCGGCGCTCGGCTACGAGCACAGCTACATTGAGCGGATGTCGCTCCATGATACGGAGCGATGGGCCGAGTTTATTGTCTTCCTCGGGGGCAAATACCCGAGCGGCGTGAACGACATCGCGGTTATTGACGCGGAGGTCATGAAGGTCAAAGAGGCCAGCTCGAAGCCGTTCTACGGAATCGAGGAGCGGAACATCGTCGAGATACGGGAAAAATACCGCTCCGGCCTTTACGTCTTCCCAATTTGCGGACGTTTCAAGTGCGGACAGTTCCCGTATAAGAATAACAACGTCGGCTATCTGCTCGGGAGCCGGGCCGTCCTCTCCATCTCTTACCAGGAGGGCTGCTTCCATTATGCCCTATGCGGCACTATGCGGGCGCAGGAGCCGCCCTACATCAAGGGCGATATAATCGGGGGCCGCGTGATCGGAAGCGTCACAGAGCTCCGTGTAGCCTATCAGGAGGGGCGCTTCCCTTATCTCCTGAGCGGGGCCGTCCGGCTCTCGCAAGGTATCGACAACGGCAGGAGCTCGGCGTCCGTCATGCGGGAGGAGCAAGAGCTCGGGGCCGGGGAGTTCGCCTACATCCTGAGCGGCTCGTCTCGGCTCTCACAGGGCGTCGACAATGGCAGGGGCTCGGCGTCGGAGCTTCAGGAAGAATCAAAGCTCGGGGCCGGGAGCTTCAGCTACAGGAGGCCCTCGCAGGGCGAAGACAACGGCAGGGGCTCGGCGTCGGAGCTTCGGGAAGAATCAGAGCTCGGGGCCGGGAGCTTCAGCTATAAGCGGCCCGCACAGGGCGAGGACAACGGAAAGACCGGGGCCTCGGATGTTCAGGCAGCGCAAGAGTTCAGCATCGGCCTCGTCAGCTATGCCCGCAGCGGACAACGTAGGGCGGGCCAGAGAAAGGAGTGACAGACAACACATGAAGACATTGACACCCATCGGCATTAACAAGCAGCTCGTCCGTTTGAGGGATTCCCTCGACTATGCGACTTTCCTCGAGGCGGGGAAGCTCCGCAAGGTCTCAGTATTCAAGGCGGACGTCACGGACAACAAGATCAAGATTTACGTCTACCTTGACGACACCGTGACGGGAGCAGTCAAGGACATCTCCCTCGTTGATAAGGACGGGGATGTCATCGCGATTGCAAAACGCGAGTTCACAAAACCGCGCACGAAAGGCATTTACTCCGTGTTCGCTTACACGTTCGTCGAAGTGGAAGACCCGGATGCGCCGATCATGACAGGAGGTGAAAGCAAATGAATCCATACAATCCTACACCGTGGAAAGACGACGTCTATGACGAGGCAAGCGGCGAGCTGATTCAGGAAGGGACGCCCATGAGCCGGACACAGTTCTACAACATGGAGACGGGCATCCTCGGGAACAACGTGCTCGGAGCCTTCCTTGTGTCACAGGTTATGCAGCATCAGCGCAGCCTCGCAGACCTCGAGGGCGAGATCAAGGAGGTCACGCTCACGAACAGCCTCGAATATCCGTTTAACAACTCCGCGAAGACGGTCGCGCTCGAGCATGAGCGGGACACCCTGAAGTATCAGGTCGGCGTCGAGGTCATTTCCTCGGACGGCCTCGTCGGGGACGTGGAGGTTTATGACAAGGCGCTGAACGGCTTCAAACTCCGCTACACGGGGAGCGCGAAGACCGTGAAGCTCCGCTACTATGTGCAAGGAGGGATGCTCTAATGAATGTCATTATCAAGGACGACGAACGCCGGGAACGGCATGAACAGATTCTCAGGGACTTCGGGCACGACCCGCAGACGGCAAACCGGGAAGCCCGGGAACAGGCCGAGATCATCGCGGAGACGTGTCACGAAGCAGTCAAGAAAGGAGTGTTTAAGTAATGGCAACAATAGCGAAAACAATCGAGAAAACAGGCGGCGACAAGATTGACGTCCGCATCAGCGGGACGAAGGTCATCCTCGGCGATGACGAGATGACGCTGAACCTCAGCAAGTACGAACGGGACGACCCGGTTCATATCGACATCGGGCTCAATGCCCGGGGCTTCCTCACCTTCGGCGTAAGCGACCGTTATGCCGTGCAGATCGACATCCCGGGCCGGGAGTACGATCTCGTCGATACGGGGGAGCTTGACGAGAACGGCTCGCCCCGGATGAAGAAGGTCGCGAAGGCGTTCAGCATGGCAAACGTGACGGTCACACTTTGGGGCCGCGCTGCTGAAGAAACGATGACAGACGAAGAAGGAGGAGAAAACAATGAGTAATTTTGACGACCTGAAGCTCGCAGTCGAGGCATTATCCGGGGGCAAGAATACCGTGCTATTCGATGACGACCTCGGGACAGGGGGCGAGAGCTTCCCTTCTATCATGGTACGGATTCCGCAGTTCACAAGCCTCAGCGTGCTCGCAGGGGCCCCGGACGCGCCTCATTCTATGTTTGTTGTGGATGATGTTCCCTATCCCGAGATTTACTTCTCGAAGTACCCGAACATTGTCATGCACGACCGGGCGTATAGCTTACCGTATAAAGACCCGCGTGCTTATGTGACGTTCGATCAGGCGCAGCAGTTCAGCGAAGCGAAGGGCAAAGGATGGCATCTTGCCACAAATGCGGAATATGCGGGAATTGCCTTGTGGTGCTTGAAGAATGGCTTCATGCCCCGGGGAAATAACTATTTTGGCGGCGACCACTCCGCGACCCATGAGAGGGGCGTCGTGACGTACACATACAACGACAACGGCACGATTCGTAAAGGACGCACGGCGACCGGAAGCGGCCCCGCATCGTGGAATCATGACGGCACTAATGCGGGAATTTGTGATCTGAATGGTAACGTCTGGGAGTGGGCGGGAGGTTTCCGCATTGTTGACGGAGAAATTCAGATTATTCCCCATAATAACGCCGCGAAACATGTCGACCAGAGCGCCAGCAGTACACAATGGAAAGCAATCCTTCAGGACGGCACGATTGTCGCTCCGGGAACGGCGAATACACTGAAGTTTGACAACTCCGTCGCGGGCGATAATACTCAGGTGAATCATAAAGTCGGCGGCACAACAGTCATTAACACGGCCCGGACGAATCCCATGTATACGGGCGCGAGTGTTGACGTTTATAACTACTTCGGCTATCAGGTACACACCTTCGAGACACTTGCCGCGAAGAGTGGGGTCACGGTTCCGATGCTCCTGAAGATTCTCGGAATTGCTCCTCCGACAACAGGGCTTGACGGTGACAACTTTTGGATTCGCAACTACGGAGAACGGCTTCCTTTGCGCGGCGGCTCGTGGGGCGATGGAGCCGGGGCGGGCGTGTTCGCGCTTCATTTGTATTACCCGCGCGCGGCTAGTGGGCCTGGCAATGTAGGTTTCCGCGCCGCTTTTGTCTCTCTGTAATCTGTTTTTTGTGTTCTGGTTTCCGACGCGATAGCGGCGGTTTTCCCCTCCGGGGCTTTTGCCCCGGAGGGGTCGCGATTTTTGGCTTTTTTTAAGTAGCTTTTTTCCGTTGTATATGGTAAAATTTCTGAAGTATTTTATCGAAGAAAGGGGGGAGGAAGTGGAGGAACAGGACACTCAAGAGGAGCTTGAAGGAGCCGCAGATCAGGAAGAGCTCGAAGAGGAAGAAGGGAAACCGAGCAAGCATAAGCTACAGGTTCAACAAAAGGTTTATGACATGATCCTTTATGCTTATCCGGCCCTTGAGCAGATGCCGAAGTCGCAAAAGTTCAGCCTTGCACAGGACATTAAAAAGTGTATGGACAAAATTCTCCGGCTTGTCATTACGGCAAATAAAAAGTACACGAAGAAAACGACCCTTCAGGAGCTCGACATCGAGGTCGCGGCCCTGAAGGTTTACATCCGGGTCGCGGCAGACCTCACCTATCTCCCCCTCAAAAAATACGAGGTTTGGTCGGGTCAGCTTGTGGAGATTGGCAAAATGGTCGGCGGATGGATTCGTTCTAATCGGGAAGCAAATGAGCCAGTCAAGGCAGACGCAGAGATTTATCATTGTGCAGATTGTAACGAAGAAATACCGAGGAAGGCACATAAATATTCGATGGAACACTTCGGGAGGAATTTGTGTTACAAATGCCAGAAGAAGCAACGAAAATGACAAAACACCGGGGACGGATCGGCGCTTCCTTTGCGCGGCGGCAATTTCTGGGATGGAGCCGGGGCGGGCGTGTTCGCGCTGAAACTGAACAACCCGCGCGCGTTGAGCACTCACAATGTAGGTTTCCGCGCCGCTTTTCTCTCATAGCCAGATATTCGGGGCTCAAGGGTCTCGTCTCAGAGCAGAGAGACAAAAGGGATTCGTCTCCGTGCCGACTGAGAAGGTCGGCAAAAAATAAAAACCTCATGGAAGCCGTTAGTAGCTTAGGGAGCAGCTCCCCGAGCGAACGCCGTGACACATGAAAAAATGAATATCATCGGGAATGAATCGGCGCTTCCTTTGCGCGGCGGCGATTGGGGCAATACCTCCGGGGCGGGCGTGTTCGCGCTCAACCTCAATGATGCGCGCGCGAACAGTAGTCATAATGTAGGTTTCCGCGCCGCTTTTCTCTCATAGCCAGATATTCGAGGCTCAAGGGCTTCGTCTCAGAGCAGAGAGACAAAAGGGATTCGTTTCCGTGCCGATCGGGAAGGTCGGCAAAAAATAAAAACCTCATGGAAGCCGTTAGTAGCTCAGGGAGCAGCTCCCCGGGCGAACGCCGTGACACATGAAAAAATGAACATCACCGGGGATAGGTCGGCGCTTCCTTTGCGCGGCGGCTCGTGGAACAATGGAGCCGGGGCGGGCGTGTTCGCGCTTAATTTGAATAACCCGCGCGCGGATAGTGGTAACAATGTAGGTTTCCGCGCCGCTTTTCTCTCATAGCCAGATATTCGGGGCTCAAGGGCTTCGTCTCAGAGCAGAGAGACAAAAGGGACTTGTCTCCGTGCCGATCGGGAAGGTCGGCAAAAAATAAAAACCTCATGGAAGCCGTTAGTAGCTCAGGGAGCAGCTCCCCGGGCGAACGCCGTGACACATGAAAAAATGAACATCACCGGGGACGGGTCGGCGCTTCCTTTGCGCGGCGGCTCCTTCAATGGCAACAGGGCCGGGGCGGGCGTGTTCGCGCTCAACATTTATGAGCCGCGCGCGTATACAGGCCATAGCGTAGGTTTCCGCGCCGCTTTTCTCTCATAGCCGGATATTCGGGGCTCAAGGGTCTCGTCTCAGAGCAGAGAGACAAAAGGGACTTGTCTCCGTGCCGATCGGGAAGGTCGGCAAAAAATAAAAACCTCATGGAAGCCGTTAGTAGCTCAGGGAACAGCTCCCCGAGCGAACACCGTGACACATGAAAAATTATGGAGCCATATGAGAACAATCAAGAATATCAAGGAAAAAGTCACCGATTTTCAGAACCTATACACCGCCTATTTACACGCGCGGAGAAATAAGCGTTACAAGCAGGAAGTCCTTGAGTTTTCCGCGAATCTCGAAGAGAATCTTCACGATATTCAGGAGGCTCTCAGGAATCAGACCTATGTCCCCGGAGCCTATAAAAGACGGATCATTCACGACCCCGTCGACCGTCTTATTATGTGGCAAGACTTCATTCATCGGGTCATACAGTGGGCCGTCTATCAGATCATCAACCCTGAATTTGTGCGCGGCTACATTGAGGATTCCTACGCTTGCATAAAAGGCCGTGGTTCCGATGCCGCAGCACA